>NZ_DASZKT010000235.1:0-1547 GCF_035552695.1 Actinospica sp. | reverse complement strand
TCGCAGAGCCAACCCGCCGAACGGACGCTCAGGAGTGCGTGACCTTGGAAGTGCATCACCGCGGCGGTCGCGGCGCCGAGCGGCTCGAGTCGCGGGCGCCCAACGACGTATACGCCGGGGTAGAGTCGGTGCAGCCGGCCGATGCGCAGCCTGTGCCTGATCGCCTCCTCCGAGATACCCGCCGCGATCAGCTGTGAGCGGTGCACCAGTCCGCGCTGAAGCTCAGCCAGACGCGCGATTTCGGCGTCGCCCTGCCCCTTGACCCCGCTCAACCCCCAAACCTTCGCGGCGATGGGCGCGTTGGGAAATTCGCGGGCCTCCACAACGGCTTTCTCCCAACGGCCCGGGACTGCGGGAGTGTTGGGGGTTAGGCGGGGTCGCGAAGCGCTCACACCCCCGAATATCCACCCTCAAAGCCGCCTTTTCGAGTTTTGTGTCGCGCTTGACACAGAGCCGGCACACTCTCGCCACACCCGGTCGCGCCGGCGACCGCCCCGTCGCGCCGGCGACCGCCCCCGTCAGGCCCCCGCGACCGCCCCGTCAGGCCGCGACCGCCCCCGTCAGGCCGCGACCGCCCCGTCAGGCCGCGACGTACGGCGCGAGCCCCGCGTAGAGTGGGTAACGATCTGCGATCGCAGCGGTGCGCTCGCTCAACCCCTCGCGTCGCGACTCGAAGTCGCCCGGCGCCAGGGTCGCCGCGATCACGTCCCCGATCTCGGCGAAGTCGGCCTCCTGCAGGCCGCGCGTGGCCAGCGCCGGCGTGCCGATCCGCAGGCCCGAGGTGACCATCGGCGGCCGTGGGTCGAACGGGATCGCGTTGCGGTTGACGGTGATCCCGATCGAGTCCAGGCGGTCCTCCGCCTGCTGGCCGTCGAGCTCCGAATCGCGCAGATCCACGAGGATCAGGTGCACGTCGGTTCCGCCGGTCAGCACGGAGACCCCGTGCCCCGCGCCCAGCAGCGACTCCGCGAGCTGCTTCGCCCCTACCACTGTCCGCTCCTGACGTTCACGGAACAACTCCGACGCTGCGATCTTGAGCGCCACCGCCTTGGCTGCGATCGCATGCTCGAGCGGCCCGCCCTGCTGGCCCGGGAAGACGGCCGAGTCGATCTTCCTGGCGAACTCCTCCCGGCACAGGATCATGCCCGAGCGCGGCCCTCCCAGCGTCTTGTGGATCGTGGTGCCGACGACGTCCGCGTACGGCACCGGTGACGGGTGCAGCCCCGCCGCGACCAGCCCGGCGAAATGCGCCATGTCCACGAACAGGTAGGCGCCGACCTCGTCGGCGATCTCCCTGAAGGCGGCGAAGTCCAGCTGCCGCGGGTAGGCGGACCAGCCGGCGATGATCATCTTCGGCCGCTGCTCGCGCGCGATCCGACCCACCTCGTCCATGTCGATCACGCTGCTCTCGCGGTCGACGCCGTAGGTCACGATCTCATACAGGCGCCCCGACGCGTTGAGCTTCATGCCGTGCGTCAGGTGGCCGCCGTGCGCCAGTTCAAGCCCCATCAGCTTGTCTCCAGGGGTGAGCAGCGCCTGGTACACGG
>NZ_DASZKT010000234.1:0-6251 GCF_035552695.1 Actinospica sp. | reverse complement strand
ATCCCCTTCCCAGCAGGCGTGACTGATGTCCTGGGTGTCTCTGCAGCCTTCCTGCCCGGAAGCTCAACAATCGCGATTGAGACCTCTGGCGCAGTGTATTTCTACGACACCTCACCCACCGCGCTCGCCGATCGACTGTGCACGGAAGTGGGCGGAGGGATATCGCCACGGCTCTGGTCGCAATACGCTCCTGGCATCCCGTACCAGAACCCATGCTCGTGAGGGGAGTGCTGCCGCCGACGTCCATCACCATCGGAGAGCCGGCTCGGCATGCTTTCTGGACGCAGATTGTTGGACGGCGGCGAGCGTGCTCGCTACCGTGTCCGGAAAAGTAGACATTCCCGGACGACCCGACGGAGGAGGAGAACACGATGGACGGCCGCGTGATCGCCTACTGCCGGGTCAGCTCCCGGGACCAGATACCCGCAGATGCAGCTCGACGCGCTCGCTGCGCACGGCTATGAACTGATCTTCACGGAGAAGATGACCGGCCGCACCGGCGAGCGCCCCGAGTGGCAGCGCTGTCTTGCCGAACTGCGCGGTGGCGATACGTTCCTGTGCTGGAAGTCCGACCGGTTCGGCCGTTCGGCTGCGCACGTGCTCACCATGCTCACCGAGCTGCGCGGACGCGAAGTGACGGTGGTGTCCCTGACCGAGAGCTTCGACCTGGCCACCAAGGAGGGCCGGTTCATGTTCGCGGTCCTCGCCGCGGCGGCCGAATACGAGACCGAGCTGCGTGCCGAGCGCCAGGCCGAGGGCATTGCCGCCGCCAAACGCCGCGAAGCTGAGGGACGCATGGTTCCCGGGAAGCAGCGCATCGGCCGTCCGCGAGTAGCCGACCCGGCCGAGACCGCCACCCTCCGCCAACTCGTCGCGTCGGGCGTGAATGTCACCGAGGCTGCCCGCACCCTGAAGATCGGCCGCTCCACGGCCTACGAGCTCCTCCGCTCAGCCTGACCTATCTTCACAACTTCGACCCCATAGCCGGGACTTCGGCTTCGTCAGGGTCTGCGTCCTGGGACAGCTACCCAAGCGCGGGACCTACACGCACGTCCAAGATCGGTTCACGGCCCCTTTCTGCCGTATTCCGGTCCCTCCTCATCAGGGCCTTGACGGACATGAGGCGCCCGTGACGTTCCGGGATCATTCGAGTTGCTGAGGCTTGACGGATCAACGGAAGGCCCCGGGCTTGGTCAACGATACGACGCGCCTGCTGCGCCTGGACGGGGTGGAGGTCACCTCCGTGCGCCTCGACGACGGCGACAGAGCCATGATCGCTCTGATTACCCGCGATGAGCAGGCCCGATACTGCCCCATGTGTGGCATGCGGTCGGAACATCCGCCTGGAGTTGTCACGTCGCTTCTCACACCCCTGCGGTTGAGACTCGTCCTCTTGGAACGTGGAGCGGGCGGCGCCGCTGATCTGCGGTGCGCTTGCGCGTGAGCGGTTCGCGTTTATCGAAGCGTGCCGCGGCCGGTTTAGTGTGAAGCTGCTGTGCCGGGTGCTGGTCACCGATCGCGGCAGCTACTACGCGTGGGTCCGCGCCGGACACAAGCGCCGGGAAGGTGAGTACGACGACCGGCGGCTGACCGCGTTGATCCTCGAGGTGCACACGGCGCGTCCGGCCTACGCAGTGCCGCGGGTGACCCGCGAGTTGCAGCGGCAGGGCGTCCCGGTCGGCAGACGCATCGTGACCCGGTGCAGGCGCCGGAAACTGACCAAGGCGGATGCCGGCGCGGCCAAGGTCCCGGACCTGATCCGTCGCCAGTTCACCGCGCCGATGCCCGGCCTGAAGGTGATCGGCGACACCAGCTGCTTCCGCACCGGCGAGGGCTGGCTCTACCACCGCCGTGGATTTGTGTAGCAAGGAGGTCATCGGATACCCGATCGCGCCGCACATGCGCGCGAGCCTGGCCGTCGACGCCATCAGCATGGCCCACCGGAGCGGGCTACTGGCAGGCAACGCGATCATGCACACCGATCGCGGATCGCAATGCCATTCGAAAGCCTGCCGGAACACCTTGCGGCGCCTGGAGATCCGCCAGAGCACCAGCCGTACTGGATCCTGTCTCGACGGAGCCGCCGCAGAGTCCTTCTTCGCCACGCTCAAGACCGAGATCGGCATCGCATCCTGGCCCGACCGTGCCAGCGCGCGCCGCGACATCGAGAACTGGATCACGCTTTACAACGACCGGCGCCTGCACTCCTCGCTCGGCTACCAAACCCCGGTCGAATTACGAACCGCCTGGCAACAGCGCATGTCAAGCGCAGCATAAACTAAAGGGAGGTGAAAGAACCTGTCGACTCCAAGCCTCGTGGAATCCGACTGCAAGCCGTCCCGTGCGTTTGCGAATTTCGAGTATTGCGATAGCATCACGGACCGGTTCAGACGCGGGTCGTGCGGTCACTCGAACCGATGCAACCCACACCCACCACGGCAGCGGGGAATTGAACCGCTGGAGGCACTAACTATGACGGACGGCGCGACGGCAGGAGCCGAGCAGCCGGAGGCGTCCGACGGGCCGGACGAGCAGGCCCGGAATCTCAAAGCACTCGGGGCCGCGCCTTTAAGCCCACAAGACCCTGAGATGGTCGGACGATATCGGATCCACGCTCTTCTCGGCGTCGGCGGGATGGGCCGGGTGTATCTCGGCCGCGCCACGGACGCGTCGCCCGACGCCGGGCCCGCATGCGCCGGTTCCTGGGTCGCGGTGAAGGTCATCCGCCCCGACCTGGCCGACAGCCCCGAGTTCCGCCGACGCTTCGCCCACGAGCTCGAAGCGGTCCGGCGGGTGGACACGCCGTATGTCGCGGCGCTGGTGCACGGCGATTCCGATGCCGACCAGCCGTGGATGGCCACCGAGTTCGTGCCTGGGATCGCGCTCGGCGATGCCGTGAAGCCCGGCGAGCCGCTGCCGGACGCCGCCATCTGGCGCCTCGCCCACGACCTCGGATCCGCGCTGATCGCCGTGCACTGGGCCGATATCGTGCATCGGGATGTCAAGCCCTCCAACGTCATCCTCGGCTCCATGGGCGCGAAGGTCATCGACTTCGGGGTGGCCCGCGCCGCCGATCTGACCCAGGTCACATCGACGGGCCTGAACGTCGGCACGCCGAATTTCATGGCGCCGGAGCAGGCGCGGGCGAGCGGGATCACGCCGGCGAGCGACATCTTCGCGCTCGGCGTCCTGCTCTACTTCGCCGCGAGCGGCAAGGTGCCGTTCGGCGAGGGCTTGACGAGCGCGTCCGCGGTGCTCTTCCGTGTCGTGTACGAGGAGCCAGACCTCAGCGGGCTCGACGACGTCGAACCCGGGCTGCGCGACCTGATCGTGCGCTGCCTGGCGAAGGACCCGTTTGAGCGGCCGAGCGCCATGGGCGTGGTCGCGAGGGCAAAGGCCGCCGCAATAGGCGGGCGCTGGGAGGAGGGCGAGTCAGCCGGCTGGCCCCCCGCGCTCGCAGCGCGGATCCGGGGGCGCACCTGCGCTGCCGGACGCGAGCTGCCCGTGGCCGCGCCGGCCGGGGCACCGCCCGTCCCGCCGAAAGACGGGACCACGATGTTGGTGGCCCCAGTGCCCGTGCCCGAACAGCGGCGCACCGGTCGGCGTCACGGTATCGCGGTCGCGACGGCGGTGGTCGCCGTCGGCTTGATCGCGATGTTCGCATGGGGAAGCGGAAACGACGGCAATGCTGGCAACCAGGCAGGCCCGGCGGGGGATACGGTCGGCGCCGTGATGGGTCTGGGCGGTTCGTCTTCTCCCGGAGCCGGCGGGGCGACGGCGTCAGGGCCGGGCTCGGCGCGGACGTCGGCGAATTCGTACGCAAGCGGGGCGGCGGGTGCGTCGGGCTCGGCCTCTGACGGCCCGCGGGGTCAGACTCCGACCCAGAGCTCGAATGCGAGCCCAGGCGCGGGCGGCGGCTCGGTGAGCGCGGCGCCGTCCGATCCGTGGCAGCAGCCGAGTGCGTCCGCGCCCCCATCGAGCCCGGGCACCGGCTCGTTGCCGCCGCCGACCCCGCCCTCACCCACCGCATCGCCGGTGAGCACCGGCTGCACCGGATGGACCGTGCAGCACATCGGTTCCGACACGGGTCAGGCCGAGTCCGGCAAACAGCCGACTCTCTACACGGGTCCTTATTCCCTGTGCCGCCCCACGACCGGCCCCCCTGCCGCCCACGGCGACACGCTGGACTTGTGGTGCTACATCGTGAACGCCTCGGGCACTGACTGGTCCTACGTGCAGGACGTGAACACGAGCACGTACGGCTGGATTCCGAACGAAGACCTCGCCGGTGGTGCCGGCGCGTCCAACGCGTGTTGACCGCCTGCGGCGCGGCACTGTTCGACCAGTATCGTGAGCCGCCACGGCATATGCGGCGGCGGGAAGGAGGGTGCGGCGGATGGACGAATCCCCGGTGGAAGCCGAGCAGGTGGCGTGGGAGCGGATCAAAACGGCGGCGCGCGAGGCGGACTCGGCCCTCTCACTGGCCGGCCTCCGCCTCGCGCAGGTCCCCAAGAGCCTCAAGACACTGCGGTACCTGACCCACCTAGATCTCTCCGGCAACCAGCTCACCGAGCTGCCCGAGTGGCTCGGCGAGCTGACCGCGCTCGAACTGCTCGTGCTGCGTGGAAACCGGCTCGTTCAACTGCCACTGTCCCTGGCCCAGCTGAGCCGGCTCGCCCAGTTGGACGCCGCCGACAACCGGCTGCTGCAGGTGCCGCCGGAGTTGGCGTCCCTACCACGGCTCTCGGCGCTCGAACTGCGCGGCAATCCGCACCTACTCGTGCCGCCGCCCGCGATCGTCGCCCAGGGTAGCCACGCGGTATTGGACTACCTGCGCGGACTGGGCGGCACGGCCGAATCGGCCGCGGAGATCACGCTGCCGTCGGGCACACCGCTGTACAACCCGGCTCAAGACGACGCAACGCACGGGACGCGGCGCAAAGCGCTCTTGATCGGCATTCCGGTGCTCGTTATCGCCGCCGTGATCGCGATCACCGCCGCGATGGCCGGGGCAGGGCCCGGACAGACGTCCGCATCCTCTGCCTCGCTGCCGACCGCTCAGGCGGCCGTACCCGCCGGCACCATCAGCGTGTCGCCGAATAGAGCCGAAACAGCCACAGCCAAGGCCCCCACGACGAAACACGCTCCGACGTCCCCCAAGCCCACCCGATCCGCCGGGCGCTCATCGACGTCGGCAACCGCGTCGGCGGTGACTGCGACATCGAGCTCTGCCACCGCCACCGGAGCCGGCGCGTATCCCACCGCCGCGCCGGACGTCGACCTCACTCTGGGCAGGCCGGCCACGGCATCCAGCGCAATGGAGGACTACGCGGCCTCCAAAGCCGTGGACGGCAACACGAACACCTACTGGGAGAGCCAGGACGGGACGACGTTCCCGCAGACGCTCACCCTCGACCTCGGCGACGTGACCACGGTCGGCCGCTTCGACTTCCGCCTTCCGGAAGCATCAGACTGGAATGAGCGCACCGAGACCTTCACCATCCTCGGCTCAACCGACGGAACCGACTTCTTCACGATCGAGCCGTCCGCCGTATACACCTTCAACGCGAACTCGGCCTCCGACGACTCGGCGTCGCTGACCATCGACCCGGTGCACACGCGGTACATCGAGCTCTCCTTCACAACCACCGACGGCTGGCCGGCCGCCCAGATCGGCGAGCTCGACGTCTACTCGTGACCGGAATCCGCGTGCCCTCGTCAGCTGATGTCAAAGGGTCCACGGGAGAGCGAGGCCTGCAGGGTAAAGGACCCTGTGCTATCCAAAACCCTCCACCAAGTTTGACCTGGGAGTTTGCCGGGCCCATCAGACACTCTGAAGGTGCTGAGAATTCCATCCACGCTGGTCAGGCGGCGTGGTGGTATTCGTGGAGGATGCCGCCGATCCGGTCGCGTCGTGCGACTCGGAAGTGGTCGAGGTCGGTGACGTTGTCCGGCAGGGGGCGTAGTGGTGCGGCTTGGCCCAGTGCCCGGTGGGGCCGGTGGGTGTTGTAGAAGGACTCGTATTCGGCCAGGATGCGGCGCAGGTGGGTGAGGTTCCACACGAGGGTGCGGTCGAGCGCGCCGCCACTGAGCAACGTACGCGCCTGAGGGGAAGTCATACGTTCGTGATCGCCAGCTTCACGCTGCTCAGCTGGCACACTTGACCACGGGTCAAGCGCTGATGCCGATCGTCGAGCGTGACGCGAGCATCCAGCGGCAACCGCACAGCGGCGGCCGGGCCGATATTCTGC
>NZ_DASZKT010000233.1:0-38134 GCF_035552695.1 Actinospica sp. | reverse complement strand
ACCGCGCCTGTTCGCCGTCGCCGACGGGTTCGGGGGGCGCGGCGACACGGCGAGCAGCACGGCCATCGACCTGCTGCGCAGCCTCGACGCCGTCGAATCGGGGGACCTGCTGAACGTCCTCAACGACGCGGCGGATCGCGCGCACCAGGCGGTAGGGCGGATCGCCGGCGAGGACTCCGGCACGACGCTCACCGCGATGCTGTGGACGGGCTCGGAACTCGGCCTCGTGCACATCGGAGACTCGCGCGCGTACCTCCTGCGCGACGGCAGGTTCTTCCAGATCACGCACGACCACACGCTCGTGCAGTCCATGCTCGACGACGGCCGGATCACGCCGCAGGAGGCCGAATCGCACCCGCAGCGCGCGCTGCTCGTGCAGGCTCTCGGCACGGGCCGGACGTCTCCCGAGCCGGAAGTGCGGGTGACGGACGTGCGGGCCGGGGACCGCTACCTGCTCTGCACGGACGGCCTCTCGGCGCGCGTCGCGGAGGCCGAGATCCGGAGCGTCGTCGAGGGGGCAGGGGGCCCGACGGATGCGGTCGCCGCGCTGGTCGAGCTCTCGATCCAAGCGGGCGGCGCGGACAACGTGGCGTGCGTCGTGGCGATCATCGACTGAGAAATCAACATCGACTGATAACGCAACAGGCGACTGAGAAATCAACAATCGACCGAGAGTCGGCCATCGACTGAGAACCAGCCCATTGACTGACGATCAGCCGACCGGGGGGAAGCCGGTGGGCGGGGTGAAGTCCTCCGCCGGCTGCCCCTTCAGCGCCCCCTCCATCGCCTGCTGCCAGGTCGGCGCGGAGATCGTGGCACCGAAGATCTGCTGGTCCCAGTACTTGCCGCCGATCGTCATATAGCCGAGGAAATCCCCGACCCGCGGGCTGATGAACCCGGTCCACACGGCCGTGGCCAGTTGCGGGGTGAAGCCGTCGAACCACGTCGCGATCGACTGCGTCGTCGTGCCCGTCTTGCCCGCCGACGGACGGCCGATGCCCAGGCCGTCGGCCGTCGCGCCGGGCTGGGTCAGCACGCCTTGCAGCATCGCGGTCAGTTCGTTCGCGAGATTCGGATCGATCACCTGGCTGCAGTCCGGCTGCTGCGCCGGGTACTGCCGACCCGCCGTGGTCGACACCGCGGTGATCACGTACGGGCGGCAGTAGTCGCCGTGCGCGGCGACCGTCGCGTAGGCCGCGGCCATCTCGATCGGGGTGATCAGGTTCGTGCCGAGGGTGAACGACGCGATCTGCAGGAGCGGCGAGCCGGTGCCGGTGTCGTTGTCCAGGGTCACGCCCATCGACTGCGCGATCGTCGCGGGCAGGCAGAGGCCCGTCTGTGTCTCCAGCGTCAGGAAGTAGTTGTTCACCGAATACCAGTACGCCTCGGGCAGCGTGCCGGTGAAACCGTTGCCGTCGTCGTTGTTCGGCGTGTAGCCGCTCGGCCAGATGATCGTCTGCGGGTGCCCGGGCACGCACACCTGCAACCGCAGCCCGCTCTCGACCAGCGGGCTCGGCACGCTCATCGACGTCGCCGGATTCCTGCCGTCCTCCAGCGCGGCGAGCCCTTCGAAGATCTTGAACGAGGAGCCGGCCTGGAAGCCGTCGCCGCCGCCGTGCTGCGGATCCGCGGCCAGATCCACGTACGTCTGGCCGGTGCCGCTGCCCATCGGCTTCGACTGCGCGATCGCCGTGATGGCCCCGGTTCCGGGCGTCACCATGGCCAGGGCGGTGGCCACCCTGTCATCAGGGTTCGTGTGGTTTGCGACGGCCGTCGCGCCGGACGCCTGGTCCTGCGGAACGAGCGTCGTCTTGATGATCAGCCCGCCCGCGTTCCACACGTTCTGCCGCGCGGCCTTCGTCGCCCCGTACGTCGCGTCGCTGATGAACGAGTTGTACACGTACGTGCAGAAGAACGCCTCGCTGCCCGCCCCGAGGCAGCCGTCCGTCTCGTTGCCCGGATTCAGACCCAGCGGCTGCTTCTCGTCCGCGGCGGCCTGCTTCGCGGTCAGATAGCCCTGCTTGGCCATGTCCTCGAGCACGACGTTGCGCCGCGTCAGCACCGGACCCGCGTTGGTGTACGGGTCGTACTCGCTCGGGCTGTTGACGATCGCCGCGAGCATCGCCGCCTGGTCCGCGGTCAGATTCGCGGCCGAGGTGTTGAAGTACGTCTGCGCCGCGACCTGGATGCCGTACGCGCCGTTGCCGTAGAAGATCAGATTCAGGTAGCCCGCGAGCAGTTCGTCCTTGCTCATCTCCTGCGTCACCGAGATCGCGTCGCGCAGCTCGGTGAGTTTCCGGGAGAAGGTGTCGGCGATCGCGGCGTTGCGCGCCGCCGCGTTGCTCCCGGCCTCGAGCTCGAGGGAGTTCTTCACGAACTGCTGCGCGATCGTCGAGCCGCCCTGCAGGCTCCCGGTGCCGTTCGAGTTGTTGACCAGCGCACGCAGCGTGCTCTTGAGGTCGATGCCGCCGTGCTGGTAGTAGCGCTGGTCCTCGATGGCCACGATCGCGTGCTGCATCAGTACGCTGATCTGGCTGAGCGGGACGACCACCCGGTTGCTCTGGTTGTCCGTGTCCCAGGTCGTCGCGATGACCGAGCCGTCGGCGGCCTCGACCGTGTTGCGCTGCGGCAGCACCGGCAGGGAGAAGGACGCGGGCAGCGTCAGGAAGTGGTCGGAGGCGGCCTTGGCGCCGAGCCCGGCGCTCGCGACTGCGGGCAGCACCATGCCCGCGACGAGTGCTCCCGCCAGTGCGCTGACCACGATGAAGGAGATCAGGCCGATAATGAATCGGCCGAATCGGCTCAGGCCGCGGAGAACCCCGCCCGTGCTCGCCATGCCCTAGAGACTAATCCCGTCGCAGCCGCATGGGGAGGGTATTCGCGGAAGATCAAAGAAGATTGCTGAGATAGTTGTCGAACCTCGCGGCCGCCCGGGAGCAAAAGCGCGAAAAGTCCGGAAACGCCGCGGCGCCCGGTCGGAAACCGGGCGCCGCGATCGGAACCCGGCTCAGTCCACCTCGGCCACTGCCTGCGCGAACTGCGCGTCGTACAGCCGGGCGTAGGCGCCGCCGGAGTCGAGCAGCTGGTCGTGCGTGCCCTGCTCGACGATCTGGCCGCTCTCCATCACCAGGATCAGGTCGGCGTCCCGGATCGTGGAGAGCCGGTGCGCGATCACGAAGCTGGTGCGGCCCTGGCGCAGCGAGTTCATCGCGCGCTGGATCAGCACCTCGGTCCGGGTGTCCACCGAACTGGTCGCCTCGTCCAGGATCAGGATCGCCGGCTCAGCGAGGAACGCCCGCGCGATCGTGATCAGCTGCCGCTCGCCCGCCGAGACCGAGGAGGCCTCGTCGTCCAGGACCGTCTCGTAGCCGTCCGGCAGGGTCCGCACGAAGCGGTCCACGTGCGTGGCCTGCGCGGCCCGGACGATCTGGTCCTGCGTCGCCGCGGGCACTCCGTACGCGATGTTCTCCGCGATCGTGCCGCCGAACAGCCACGCGTCCTGCAGCACCATGCCGGTGCGCGAACGCAGGTCCTCCCGCGTCATCTTCGCGATGTCCACCCCGTCGAGGGTGATCCGGCCCCCGTCGATCTCGTAGAACCGCATCAGCAGGTTGACGAGGGTGGTCTTGCCCGCGCCGGTCGGGCCGACGATCGCGACCGTCTGCCCCGGCTTGACCGACAGCGACAGGTCCTGGATCAGCGGCACGTCGGGCTTGTAGCGGAACGAGACGTTCTCGAACTCCACCTGCCCGCGCACCTGCTCCACGGTCGGCGCCTGCGCGTCGTCCGGGGACTGCTCCTTCGCGTCGAGCAGCGCGAAGACCCGCTCGGCCGAGGCCACCGCGGACTGCAGCAGGTTCGCCATGCTGGCCACCTGGGTGACCGGCTGGTTGAAGCTGCGCGAGTACTGGATGAAGGCCTGCACGTCGCCGATCGAGAGCGAGCCCGAGGACACCTTCAGTGCGCCGACCACCGCGACGAACACGTAGTTGATGTTGCCGAGGAACATCATCGCGGGCTGGATGCAGCCGGAGATGAACTGGGCCTTGAACGAGGCCTGATACAGCGTGTCGTTCTGCTCGTCGAACTCCGCGATCGCGTCCTGCTGCCGGCCGAAGACCTTCACCAGGGTGTGCCCGGTGTACTGCTCCTCGATGTGGCCGTTCAGCCGGCCGGTGGTGCCCCACTGCTTGACGAACTGCGGCTGGGCCCGCTTGCCGATCTTCCCGGCCAGCCAGACCGAGACCGGGATCGTCACCAGGGCCAGCAGCGCCAGCTCCCAGGAGATGGTGAACATCATCGTCAGCACGCCGACGATCGTGAGCAGCGACATGGCGATCTGGCTCAGCGTCTGCTGCAGGGTCTGCGCCAGGTTGTCCATGTCGTTGGTGACCCGGGACAGGATCTCGCCGCGCGGCTGGCCGTCGAAGTAGCTCAGCGGCAGCCGGGCCAGCTTGGCCTGCGCGTCCCGCCGCATCCGGTAGACGGCGCGCTGCACCAGCGACGTGGTGATCCGGCCCTGGAAGGCGAGCACCAGGGACGAGCACGTGTAGATCAGGGCGACCACGCCGAGCGTGCGTCCGAGCGAGCTGAAGTCCAGGCCCACGCCCGGGGTGAACCCGACGCTGCCGAGCACCGAGCGGATGCCGGACGGGATGCCCGGGTTGGCGAGCACCTGCGCCCGGGTCTGCCCGGCGAAGCGCGCGGTCTCCTTGCCCGCGACGCCGCCGAAGATCTGGTTCGTCGCGTCGCCGAGGATCCGCGGACCGAGCACGTTGAGCGAAACGCCGATCGCGGTCAGCACCAGGGCGAAGATCATCAGCGGGCGCTCGGGGCTGAGCGTTCTCAGCAGCCGCTTGCTCGAGCCCTTGAAGTCCAGGGCCTTCTCGGTGGACTGGCCGGCCATGAACGCGGCCGGGCCGCCGCGGCGCTCGCCGGCCTGCGGGCCGAGACCGCGCTTGGGTACCACGCGCTCGCCGACGGCCTCTCCGTCCACCGCGCTTTCGGTCGTGCGGGCGTCCTCGGGTTGCTGCTCTTCGCTCATGCCGCAGCCTCCTGCTCCGTCAGCTGGGAGAGCACGATCTCCCGGTAGGTCTCATTGCCGTCCATCAGCTCGCTGTGCGTGCCGGTGCCGACCACGCGGCCCTCGTCCAGCACGATGATGGTGTCGGCCTGCCGGATGGTGCTCACCCGCTGCGCCACGATGACGACCGTCGCCTCCTGTGTCTCCCGCGCCAGCGCCGCACGCAGCCGCGCGTCGGTGGCGTAGTCGAGCGCCGAGAAGGAGTCGTCGAACAGGTAGACCTCCGGTTTGCGCACCAGCGTCCGCGCGATCGCCAGCCGCTGCCGCTGACCGCCGGACACGTTCGTGCCGCCCTGCGCGATCGGCGCGTTCAGGCCCTCCGGCATCGCCTCGACGAAGTCCCTGCCCTGCGCGGTCTCCAGCGCCTGCCAGAGCTCCTCGTCGGTCGCGTCCCGGTTGCCGTAGCGCAGGTTGCTCGCCACGGTCCCGGAGAACAGATAAGGACGCTGCGGTACGTAGCCCACGGTCTTGCTCAGCACGTTCGCGTCGAGCTCGCGCACATCGATGCCGTCCACCAGCACCTCGCCGCCGGTCACGTCCATCAACCGGGGGATCAGCGAGAGCAGCGTGGTCTTGCCGGCGCCGGTCGAACCGATGATCGCGGTGACCTCGCCCGGCCTGGCCAGCAGGCTCACGTCGTGCAGCACCGACTTCTCGGCGCCGGGGTAGCAGAAGTCGACCGAGCGCAGTTCCAGGGTGCCGCGCAGCAGGTCGGGCACGCGCGGGTTCGCCGCCGGGACCACGCTGCTCTCGGTGGTCAGCACCTCGCGGATGCGCTCCGCGCTGACCTCGGCGCGCGGCACCATCATGAAGGTGAAGACCGTCATCATGATCGACATCAGCGTCTGCATCAGATAGCTGAGGAACGCGGTGAGCGCGCCGATCTGCATGCTGCCGTCGTTGATCAGATGGCCGCCGAACCAGAGCACCGCGACGCTGGACAGGTTCACGACCACCATCACCGAGGGGAACATCAGCGACATCAGCTTGCCCGCGCCGAGCGAGACCTGCAGCAGTTCGTTGCTCGCGTCCTCGAAGCGGTCCCGCTCCCGCTCGTCCCGGACGAAGGCGCGCACGACCCGCACGCCGGTGATCTGCTCGCGCAGCACCCGGTTGATCGAGTCCAGCTTTCCCTGCGTGGCCCGGAACAGCGGCACCATCCGCGAGATGATCAGGCCGAGCACGATCGCCAGCACCGGGATGATGACGACCAGCAGGCCGGAGAGCGTGACGTTCTGGTCGAGGGCCAGCACGATGCTGCCGACCATCATGATCGGCGCGGAAACCGTCATCACGAAGAACATCAGCACCAGCATCTGCACCTGCTGCACGTCGTTCGTGCTGCGGGTGATCAGCGACGGCGTGCCGATCTGCCCGATCTCGCGCGCCGAGAAGCGCTGCACCTGCCGGAACTGCGCCGAACGCAGGTCGCGGCCGACGGCCATGGCGGTGCGCGCGGCGAAGTAGACCGCGCAGATCTGGCAGGCGATCTGGCCGAGCGTGATCGCCAGCATCAGCGCGCCGGTCTTCCAGATGTAGCCCGAGTTCCCCGTCAGCACGCCGGTGTCGATGATGTTGGCGTTCAGGGTGGGCAGGTAGAGCATCGCGAGCGTGGCGAGGAACTGCAGCCCGACGATGAGCGCGATCGGCGCTCGATACGGCCGCAGATACTCGCGTAAGAGTTTGACTAGCACTCTGGCTTCCCCCGGTTTGAATTGTCGATGAAGGCCTTGACGTCGTTGTCGGACACGGGCGAGATCTCCTGGACGATGGCGAGGTTGTTCTCGATCACGGTGATCAGGAACGAGCGCAGCGACTGCTCGAGCTCGGGGTCGAGGTCGCGCGTGAGGGCCTCGTTGACGGCGATGAAGCGGGCGCCGATCTGATTGGCGCGCTCCGCCCCGGACTCGGTGAGCACCAGCCAGACCACGCGGCGGTCCGCCCGGTCGCGCTCGCGGCGGACGTAGCCGGCCTTCTCCAGCGTGGAGACCACGCCGGTGAGCGTCGCCGGCGTGATCAGGCAGCGCTTGGCGAGCTCGCTGTGCGTGGCCCGGCCCGGGGTGCCGAAGTCGATTCCGCGGCCCGTCCCGAAGGCGAGCGCGCTGAGCACGGCGGCGGAGCCGAAACTGAGCCCGTCCTCCTCCGCGAAGACGCGCCGGAAGGAGTGCCCGACCGACTGCCCGGCGAGCCCCACCAGCCGCATCAGCGGCGAGCCGTGCAGGCGCTCGTGCAGTTTGGCGGCGTCTTCCGCGTCGATCGTCAACGGCAGCTTTACGTGTTCCTGGCCCACGCGGAAAGGTTAGCCCCCGAACTGTTAGGGCGCAAAGTTATTTTCCCGCGGACCCCAGCAGGCGCAGGACGGCGTCGGTGACCTCGTCGGCCAAGGCCTCGTTCACCGGCGCGTGCCTGGACAGCACGCGGTACCACATCGTGCCCCAGATCATGTCCGTGACCAAGTTCAATTCTGCGCCCTCGCCCACCGTTCCGGCGCGCTGCGCCCGCTCCAGCGTCTCCCGGATCAGGGCGCGCCGCCGGGCGAGCAGCTCGCTCTGCAGTTGGGCGAGGAACTCGGGGTCGTTCGTCGCGTCCGCCATCAGGCCGCTGATGATCGGCCCGGCGACGGGGGAGAGCCGGAACGAGCCGCGCAGGATCTGCCGCAGATCGTGCACCGGATCGTCGGTGGGCTCGGGCTGGGCGATCGGCCGCGCTAGATCGATGATCGCCTCGAGCAGCACCTCGCGCTTGCTGTTCCACCAGCGGTAGATCGTCTGCCGCCCGACGCCCGCCTCCTCGGCGATGCCCTTGATGGTGACGGCCTGGTAGCCGTCCCGCCGAACCAGCCGCAGCGCGGCGTCCAGCACGGCACGGCGGGCCGGTTCGCTGCGCGGGCGGCCGAGGGCCGAGGTCTGCTCCATGGCCCCACTTTACTGGACATGGTGTCTCGTATTAAGCTGGGGCCATTCCGAGGCACAGTGTCTCGGAACCATGGGAGGAGTCCTCATGTCGCAGCACACTGTGATCGTCGGCGGCACGGCCGGAATCGGCCTCGCCACCGCGCGCCGCCTGGCCGCCGAGGGCCACCGGGTCACCGTGATCGGCCGGGACGCGGACCGGGTGAAGCAGGCCGTCGCCGAGATAGGCGGCGAGGGGGCGCAGGGCCGTGCCGCCTCGATGACCGACCGAGCCGCCCTGAACGCGCTGTTCTCGGAACTCGGCCCCGTGGACAACCTGGTCGTCACCGCCCCGGGCACCGGCGCCCCCGGCACGCTCGCCGAACTCGACCTGGAGGCCCTGGACGAGGCGTTCCACACCAAGTTCACCGGACTCGCGCACACCGTCCAGGCCGCGCTTCCGCACCTGGCGAAGCAGGGCTCGATCACGATCGTGAGCGCCGCCTCCGCCCAGTGCGCGCTCCCCGGCACCGCCGGCCTGGCCGCCGTCAACGGCGCCGTCGAGACGCTGACCCCGACCCTCGCCCTGGAACTCGCCCCCATCCGCGTCAACTGCGTCTCCCCGGGCGTCGTCGACAGCGACTGGTGGAACCGCGTCGTCCCCGCCGCCCAACGCGCCGCAGTGCTCGACAGCTTCGTCGCGGCCACCCCCGTCGGCCGCATCGGAAAGCCCGACGACATCGCCGACGTCATCGCCCTGCTCGTCCGCAACGGCTACCTGACCGGCACCGTGATCCCCGTCGACGGCGGCGCCCGCCTCAAGCCGCAGGCCTAGGCGTAGGCGTGGGCGGCCCGGGTCGGTGCAAGATTGATCCATGTCGACGACCCATGAATCCGGCCCGGTATCCATCGAGAACGTCGTCCGGTCCCTGACCGGCCCGTACCAGCCACGCGACCTCGTCACCGCGAACGACACGATCGTCCGCATCGCCTTGTTCGAGGGCGAATTCCCCTGGCACGAGCACGACGAAGACGAACTCTTCCTCTGCTGGGACGGTACCTTCCGCATCGAGCTAGCCGCCCGGCCGCCGGTCGTCCTCACCGCCGGCGACCTGTTCGTCGTCCCGAGGGGCACCCGCCACCGCCCCGTAGCCGACACCCCCGCACACGCCCTCATGGTCGAGCGCCCCGAGACCAAGCAATACGGCAACGAGAGCGGAGGCCGGGCCGAACGACACACCGCAGGACCCGAGAACAGAACCGAACCCGGATCAGACCTCTAGACCCGGGCTCCGCCATCATCGTCCACGCCGATGCGCGCGATGATGGCGTCGGTGCGGCGGCGGAGTAGGGCGACGCGTTCGACTTGGGAGTCGGGGATTCCGCGGCGCACGGCGTCGGCGGGGGTCACCGGGATCTCGCGGCGCAGGGCCTCGGCGACCAGGGCTTCGTTGATGTCAGGCCTCAGCGATAGCAGGGCGGCGGGGAAGAGGCTGGGGCGGGCGACGCGTCTGCCGGCGGGTAGGGTGCCGCGGTAGCGGATTTCGGCGACGATCTCGTGGTTGATCGCGTCGTCGCCTTGGTCCAGGGCGGCGAGGAGCACGATCGCGAGGTGCTGGGTGAGGTAGGTCAGCACCTTTTTGCGGCCGGGGACGGGTGGGAGCAGGGGGCGGATGCGGTCTACCTCCTGCTCCAGCGCGTCGGTCGTCAGGAGCTCGAAGGCGTTGCGCATTCGTACGGCGGTGACCTTGGACCAGTCGTGCCGATCGCCGTCGAAGCCGACGTGTCCGCCGTCCAGGTGGAGGGCGCCGAAGCGGTCGAGCATGCTCAGCGGACCCGCCGCCAGCAGCGGGGAGCCCGGTCTGTGCACCAGGATCCCGGCGAGTGTGCACTGCCACGGGTTCGCCCACGGGAGCGTCGGGGCGGGGGCGGACTCGATCGAGTCGCGTATCCATCGGCCGCCCCGGCCCAGGACGTCGATCACGTCAGTTCGAACGCGGCTGCGGCAGGTACGGGTAGATCGCGTGCGCCAGCAGCGCGATCGGCATCGACTGCAGCCAGATCTCGCCCGGGCCGGTCAGCGCGACGAGGTGGAAGCCGTCGTCGCCGAACAGTATGTTGCGTACGCCCTGCAGCCGGGTGATCTGGAAGCTGACACTCTCCTGGAACAGGCCCACGTGCCCGGGGTGCACCAGCATCGTCTGACCCGGTGCCAGCTGATACGCCGACACCTCGCCGGACAGTTCGATCCAGGCCTCGCCGTTGCCCTCGAGCCGCTGCAGCACGAAGCCCTCGCCGCCCCACAGCCCGGCGCCGAGACCCGGTACGGCGGACGCCGTCGCCTGGATGCCCTGGGTGCCGCACAGGAAGCCGTGCCGGTGCACGTACAGGCCGTTGCCCGGACCCACCTGCATCGGCATGATCTGGCCGGGGACCTTGGTGGCGAAGGCGATCAGGCCGGGACCGGGGCCCTGCGCCTGGTACTGCGTCTGGAAGAAGCTGCCCCCGCCTATGGCCCGCTTGACCGCGGACAGGAAGCCGCCGCGGCCGCCCCCGCCGCCGGTGGTCTGCGACATGACGATGTTCGGCGACATCCACGACAGTTCGCCGTGCGTGGAGATGACCCCTTCACCGGGGTTCAGGGTGATCTCGAGGACCGGCAGCGTCGTGCCCTTGATGGCTGTCTGCATGGCACGCAGCGTACACATCCGCGGTCTCCCACGGATGTGTACGCCGCATCGCCGTACTTACGGCAACCGTGAACGTCGTCGCTTAGCCGACGTTCACCGCGTTGTCGTCGTCCACGAACGAGGTCTGCAGCGAGGAGTCCTCAGACCCGGTGAACTTGAGGGTGACGGCCTGGCCGATGTACGAGGCCAGACTGTAGGAGTGCTGGGTGTAGCCGGTGTTGTGGTTCAGGTTGGAGAACGTCGCCAGCGTCGTCAGCACGGTGCCGCTGGAGTTGAGCACCTGCACCTTGAGGGTGTCGTACGCGGTGCCGGTCGTCGTCTCCGACGTGTCGATGTGCAGCCAGAACGAGAACGTGGCCGTGGTGCACGTCGACGGGATCGTCACCTTCTGCGACAGCGTGTCGGTGTGCGTCGTGCCGTATCCGTCCAGCCACGCGTCCCAGCTGCCCGAGTGCGCCGGCTCGCTCGACGAGTTGTTCAGCACGCCGGACGTCGAGGACCAGGGGCTGATCGCTCCGGTCTCGAAGCCCGGGTTGGTGACCAGCTGCGCCGCGGAGCAACCGCCGCCGCCGCCCGAGGTGCTGATCGCCCAGCTGAACGACGCCGAGCCGGACGCCCCGGTCGTGTCGGTCGCGGTGACCGTCACGTTCGAGGTGGCCGCCGTGGTCGGCGTGCCCGAGATCAGGCCGCTGCCGCTGATCGACAGACCCGCGGGCAGGCCCGTGGCGCTGTAGCTGAGCGTCTGCCCGGAGGCCGAGTCGCTCGCCGAGATCTGCAGCGACACGGCCGTGCCGACGGTCCCGGTCCGGCTGCCGGGGTTCGTCACGGACACCGTGTTGCCGCCGCCGGTGCTGCCGGTCTGCAGACCGGCGATGCCGTTCGGGGTGCCGATGCCGGTCGGGCCGTCGTAGCCGGTCTCCGCGGTGCACAGGAAGGCCGGGCTGCACGAGCCGTCGTTGCCGCTGGTGACGTCGTAGAAGTTGCTCGTGTGGGTGTAGATGTCGTCCGCGGGGTTGGCGCCCGCGTTGCCGCCGAGGGCGTACATCGCGGCGACCATCGGCGAGGAGGCGCTGGTGCCGCCGACCTCGTTCCAGCCGCTGTTGCCGTTCGACGTGTCGTAGACCGCGACACCGGTCGCCGGGTCGGCGTCCGCCGCCACGTCGTTGTCGATGCGCTTGGTGCAGCCGCTAAGACCCAGCGAGGTCTGCCAGGACGGCTGCGTCTCGTAGGCCGAGCAGCCCGAGCCGGTGCCCTCGGAGCCGGTCGTGGTGTTCCACACCGACTCGGTCCAGCCGCGCGAGCTCGAGGACGTCTTCAGTGCGGTGCCGCCGACCGAGACCACGTTCGGCGACGTCGCCGGGTAGATCACGCCGTAGTCGGAGTCGCCCGCGGACGCCGTGGTGACGATGCCGGAGGCGTGGCTGAAGTACTGGGAGTTGGACGAGGTGTCCGTGGACGACTCGCCGCCGCCCCACGAGTTCGAGATGTAGCCGGCCAGGCTCGCCGCCGCGTTGTTCGCGACGTACAGGCCGTTGCTGGTGTCGTCGTTCGCCTCGACCAGGACGATGTTGCACAGCGGGCAGATCGCCGATGCCATGTCGAGGTCGAGCGACTCCTCGAGGGTCCAGTCGTCCCCGGACGGCGGCGCCGAGGGCAGCGGCGAGGTCGCGCCGGACTGGTTGACCTTCTTGAAGCTGGGCACCGTCGGCAGGCCCGCCGCCGAGCGGTACGCGGCCAGGTCGCCGGCGGCGTTCGCGTCGTCGTACGCGTCGACGACCGCGATGGTGCGCCCACTGCCGTCCGCGGCCGAGGCCGAGGTCAGGTTGTACGCCGACTGCAGCTGCGAGGGACCGTAGCCGACGCCGGACGGGATCGCGTTCGGCGAGACGGCGGCGGCAGCGTGCACACCGTTCCGCTTGAGCGCCATGCAGGCCTTCTGGCCGGCCGTGACGACCGCCGAGCAGACGTGCGCGGAACCGGAGTTCGCCGAACTCGGCGCCGGCTGCGAGGCGTGCGCGGAGCCGGCCGCCTCGGTCGCGATCATCCGCTGGGCGGCGGAGAGCGCGGGGTGGGTGCCCGGGGCGGCGGCCGAGGCCGCGGCGGTGCTGCCCAGGGCGAGTGCGCCGCCCAGGGCGAGTGCGGTCACGACGCGTGCCGGAGCACGCAGTCGATCTCTGAGTCTCACTGCGGGTATTCCCCTCTCGGTGGAGCGGCGTGGGCACGGGTCGTGCCCGGCCGCGCGGAGTATCCCGGCCGGTGCCGGTTCCGGGCGCGCGGGATCGCCGCGGCGCGGGAGGACGGAGCCGGCCGTCTTGTGTCAGGGTTCTTGGACGCGGGGTGCGGGGGCGTGCGGGTGATGCCGTGCGTGGGTAGTGCAGCCCGTTCCGCCGCGTCCTGTGCAGTGGTGCAGATCGGTGCGAGCGGGTTGCCGACCGACCGGTCGGTTCCAGCGTCGCGCTGCCACGAACGGTATCGCCGCGTCCAGGGGTGGTCAACGGATAGTGCTGAGCCTGTTCTACAAATCTTCATGAAATCTTTGAAAGTTCTCGCGGCACGAATGGTCCAGCCGGGCTGCGCGACCGGAGCGGTCCGGCGCAGGATGAGCACGAGGGGGCGAGCGGAAGGCAGGGAGCGGATATGACGGGACACGCGCGAGCGAAGCGGCCGGCCTCCTGCACGTGCCGCCGGGATGTCGGGCTGCTGCTGATGCGCCTCGGCATCGGCGCTGTGCTGATGGCGCACGGCGGGCAGAAGCTCTTCGGCCTCTTCGGCGGCGGCGGGATCGAGGGCACCGCGGCGGCGATGGAGTCGATGGGCTTCGAGCCGGGCCGGGAGAGCGCCCTCGCCGCGGGCGTCGGCGAGACCGGCGGCGGCGCGCTGCTCGCGCTCGGCCTGGCCACCCCGGCGGCGGGCGCGGCGGCGGCCGGGACGATGGCCGCGGCGGCGGCCGTGAACTGGGAGAAGGGCCTGTTCGCGATGCGCGGCGGCTACGAGCTGCCGCTGCTGATCGGGCTCGGCGCCGCCGGGCTCGGGCTCACCGGGGCGGGCACCCTCTCGTTGGACGACGCGACCGGCCACCTGCTCGACCGGCCCTGGCTCGCCGCGGCCGCGTTCGTCGGCACCGCGGGCGTGGCCGCGGCCGTGATCAACCGGCGCAACGGCGTGCTGGACCGCCGCGCCGAGGCCGAGGCGCGGGCCGAGGCCGAGTCGGAGCCGGCGTCCCAGCCGGACGCGTGAGCCGCCGAACCCGTTAGCTAGGCTGAGGAACCCCAGTTCAGGGGCCTGTCGAGGGCTGAGCCTTGACAGGCCCCTCTGTCATGGCCAGGCTGTCTTACTGTCGTAAGACAATAGGAGAAGTGCTCGTGATCGAGTTCGTGCTGGACAGCCGCTCCAAGGTCGCCACCTACATGCAGCTGATCCTCCAGGTGAAGCAGGCGCTGCGCGTCGGCCTGCTGCGCCCGGGCGACCAGCTGCCGGGGGTGCGCGACGTGGCGCAGCATTTGGCCATCAACCCCAACACCGTGCTCAAGGCGTATCGGGAGCTGCGGCTCGAGGGCCTGACCGAGGGCCGGCCGGGCGGCGGCACCTTCCTGGTCGGCACGCTGGCCGGCCCCTCGCTGGGCCACCAGGCGCAGCTGCGCGACGAGCTCGTCGACTGGCTCGGCCGGGCGCGCACCGCCGGGCTCGCCCGTGAGGACATCACGGCCCTGATCGACACCACCGTACGGTCCATGTTCGACAGTCCCGCCGCCGAAGGCGTCGTGGTATCGAAGGAGGCTTCAAGCCCATGACAGAGGAGACCGCGCTGCAGACCGCGGGCCTGGGTAAGCGCTACGGGCGCGCCTGGGCGCTGCGCGACTGCACCCTGCGGCTGCCGACCGGGCGGATCGCCGCGCTGGTCGGGCCCAACGGGGCGGGCAAGACCACGCTGCTGCACCTGGCCGTCGGCCTGTTGCGGCCGGACGAGGGCGAGGTGCGGGTGTTCGGCCGCGACCCGCGCGCCGGCGGCCAGGCGCTGGCCGAGATCGGCTTCGTCGCCCAGGACACCCCGCTCTACCGCGACTTCAGCGCGGCCGAGCTGATCAAGCTCGGCGGCAAGCTCAACCGGAGCTGGGACGCCGCGCTCGCGCACGAGCGGCTGGCCCACATCGACATCCCGACCGACCGTCCGGTCGGCAAGCTTTCCGGCGGACAGCGCGCCCAGGTGGCACTCGCCCTCGCGCTCGCGAAGCGGCCGAGACTTCTGCTGCTCGACGAGCCGATCGCGAGCCTGGACCCCCTGGCGCGGCACGAGTTCATGCAGACGCTGATGGGCGCGGTCGGCGAGACGGACACGACGGTCCTGCTCTCCTCGCACCTGCTCGCCGATCTCGAACGCGCCTGCGACTTCCTGATCGTGCTGCAGCGGGCGCACGTGCAGCTGAGCGGCGACGTGGACGAACTGCTCGCGCAGCACCGGACCCTGATCGGTCCGCGCGAGACGGAGGCCGCCGCGGTGGCCGGCACCGCGACCGTGATCCGGGCCAGCCGTACCGATCGACAGTCCACGCTGCTCGTCCGGCTGCCCGGCGCCCTGCCGGCGCTGGCCGACGGCTGGCGGGCCATCGACGTGAGTTTGGAAGACCTCGTACTCGCCTACCTGAGCGTGGGCGCCCAGGCGAAGACCGAGACCGCGGGGGAGTTGGCTGCGAAATGATCTGGTTGACCTGGCGGCAGCACCGCAAGCAACTGCTCTTCACCCTCCTCACCCTGGCCGCCCTGGCCGCGGTGATGGTGCCCACCGGCCTGTCGATGCATCACGAGTTCGTGAAATCGGGCCTCTCCGCCTGCCTGGGGAAGGCCGGCACGGCCCAACTGGTCGCCGGCAACGCCGTGAACTGCAGCGAGCTGAGCAGTCAGTTCTCCCACCAATACAGCAGCCTCACGTTCATCGCCGTCCTCTTCGTGATCCTGCCGGTGTTCGTCGGAATCTTCTACGGCGCACCGCTCGTCGCGCACGAGATCGAGCAGGGCACACACCGCTTCGTCTGGACGCAGGGCGTCGGGCGCATGCGCTGGGCGCTGGCCAAGTTCGGGCTCATCGGGCTCGTCACACTCGTCATCGCGCTGGTCTACGCGATCGGCGTCACCTGGTGGTTCTCTCCGCTCATCGCGAGCGGCAACAACGGCCGGATGAACTACGTGTCCTTCGACGTGCAGGGTGTGGTCCCGATCGCGTACACGCTCTTCGCGGTCGCGCTCGGAGTGTTCCTCGGCGTGTACTCGCGCAAGGTGCTGCCCGCGATGGGGATCACGCTCGCCGGTTTCATCGCCGTGCGTGTGGTGATCGAGTGGGTGGCGCGCAAGAACTACCTCAGCCCGGTATCGCTGAAACTCCCGATCACCAGCACCCAGCAGTACAACATGTACGCGGGGGACTGGATCTACTCGAACTCCGTGGTCGGCGCCCAGGGCAAGACGCTCTTGGCGGACGCCCAACTGCAGTGCCTCGGCGGCAACGTCGTCAGCATGAGCACGAGTGCCGGCAGCGGCGCGCTGCAGGCGAACGCGAACCCGTGTGCGGACGCGGCCTACCAGGGCGCGTACAACCTGCAGAGCTATCAGCCGGGCGAACGCTTCTGGGACTTCCAGTGGATCGAGTCGGGCGTCTTCCTCGCACTCGCCGCGCTGCTGATCTGGTTCGCGCTGATGCGGCTGCGCCGGATCGGCTGAGCCCTCGCCCGCCCAACCCGACGTCCCCCAATCGGCGTAGTGCCGGCGGTTACTGCCGTCGTGCTACGTCGGTCGGGGACTACGTCGTTTGGGTGGCCTGCGCGAGGCGGCGGCGCCGGACGGCCTTCTGAATCGAGCTCGGATGAACCGTCACACCGAACTCGTGGTGCACCAGCGCGGCCAGGTCCCTCCAGCGCGGCGTATCGCGTTCGGCGAGTTCGGCCTCGACGCGCGAAAGGATCTCGTCCGTCAGCTTGCGCTGCCGCGCCGATCCCGTCGGCTCGGGCGCCCCTTCGGCGGCTTCCGGCTCGGGTTCCTCAGCTGCCGGCTCCGCAGGCCCTGCGGGCTCCGCTTGCTCCTGGTCCTCGGCGGGCACGGGTACCGGCTCGTCCGCGGCCGCGCCGATCTCGGTGAGCATCAGCTCGTTCCGCCGCCGGGCCCGCCGCCGCACGGCCCGCTCGTGCCGCAGCAGCGTGAACCAGAGCACGAGCAAGCCCAGTACCGCGCCGAGCATGATGAGCAGAACCAGCAGCGCCCACTCGCCGGGTATCGCCTGCTCGCGGGTGCCCCATCCGTCCCCGCTGCCCAACCAGGAAATCACCTCTAGATCGTCGCCCGCCCCGGGAACACCCGCAACCGCACGAGCGGTTCCGGTCCATCTCGTCCGAGCCGGTGGTCTCACGCCCCGTCAGGCCCGCGCGCCCGCTTGCGCCACAGCGCGCCGGACCGCCCGCTATGTGCCTGGAACGACCCGTCACCCTAGACTCGCGAATGTGGCGGCAGAAGACAGTGGCAACGCGGCGGACCAGCGGAGCAAGCGGAGAAGGCAGCGGCTGACCCGACTTCTCGCGATCGCCGTCATCCTCGCCGTCTTCGGTTTCATCTTTCCGAGCATCGCCTCGTACAGCGCCGCCTGGAACGACGTCAGCGCGATGACCGCGGCGTGGATCCTCGCGCTGATCGGCGTCACCGTGCTCAACCTCTTCACCGGCTGGTGGTTCATCACCACCTGTCTGCCGGGGCTGAGCCTGCCGCGCGCGGCCGCGATGAACCTCTCTTCCACGGCCGTCGCCAACACCGTGCCCGGCGGCGGCGCCATCGCCCTCGGCGTGAGCTACAGCATGACCTCCGCGTGGGGGTTCAGCACCGAGGAATTCACGCTGTACACGCTGGTCTCGGGTCTATGGAGCCAGTTCGCGAAGTTCGGCACGCCCGCCGTCGCCCTGCTCGCGCTGAGCGCGGTGGGCCGACCGAGCAGCCAGCTCGTGCTGGCCACGATTCTCGGCACGGGGGTGTTTCTCGCCGCGCTCGGCGCGGTCATATGGGCCCTGCACAGCGAGAACTTCATGGCCGTGCTCGGCCGCTTCGCCCAGCGTGCGGCGACGAAGGTCATGGGCTGGTTCCACCGTTCGGGACCGAAGGACCTCGAGGAGGCGTTCCTCGAGTTCAAGCATCTCGCCGCGAAGCTGATCAAGACGCGCGGCTGGCTGATGAGCGTGTCCACCCTGACCAGTGACCTGACCGGCTGGTTCGTGCAGCTCGCCTGCCTGCGCTCGGTCGGGGTCACGGCGGGCGAGGTGTCCTGGGAGAAGTCCTTCGCGGGCTACGCGCTGATCAGGCTGCTCACCACGATCCCGGTCACCCCCGGAGGACTGGGCATCACCGAGGTGGGGCTGACCGCGTATCTGGCCGCCGGACTCGGCACCGGGGCGACCGACCGGATCGCCGCCGCGATCCTGCTCTCCCGGGCGCTGACCTTCGTCGTGCCGATCCCGATCGGCGCGGTCAACTTCGCCGCCTGGCGCTGGCTGCGCAGCAAGGACGGCGCCGCCTCGCCAGGGGATGCCGAAACCGAACGATTGATGCAGGCTGGAGTGGAGGGGGATCCGCCAAAGGAGTGAGGTTCCCATGGTTCACTGGAGCCGGAAGATGATCGGCCTGCTCCTCGTCGTCGCGGCCGCCGTGGTCGCCGTGTGGAGCGCGTTCGTGCAGTGGTACGGCGGACGCACGGGCACCAATATCCGCGTCGCGGACCTGTTCAGCAACGGCCTGACCGCGGCCAACGCCGCCACGATGGCCTCGCTGCTGCTCCCGGTCCTGATCAGCGCGGTCCTGGTGGTCGCCGGGATCGCCGTGTGGTGGCGCTGGCTGTGGATCCTCGCCGGCGCGGTCGCGATCGCCACCGTCGTCCTGTGGGGCGCGCGCCAGGCGCAGACCCCCGGCGGCCTGCATTCGGCCGCGGTGGGCAACGGGCCGATCATGGCGGCCTGCGCGGGCGCCGTGATGATCTTGGCCGCGATGATCGCCACCGCGCGCGGCGGCCGGACCCGCCAGGAGCCGGCCGAGCGGGTTTCACCCGAATGGACGCCCGCACCGTCCACACAGGTCCCCGAGCCTGAGGGCACCGGCGAGCCCCGTGGCGCCGGCGCCGAGGAGCACGCGCACCCGACGCGTCAGTAGCTCGGTGACCAGGAACTACGAGCTGGGCCAGACGAGCCAGTAGCCGCCGTCCGCTCGCCGCTCGACGTCCGCGATGATCGCGGTCAGCGAGCGGTCGGCGGCCGCGGCGATGGCTGTCGCGGCGCTCGGGTACGGCGTCAGCTGACGCAGCGTCGTGATCGTCGGCGGGAGCATCGCGACCCTGCCCGCCGCGTGATCGGCGACGGCCTGCGCGGCCGGGATCCAGACGGTCGTGTCCGCCTCGCCGGAGACGTCGCGGGCGTGCTGGCCCGGCGGGAGCGCGGCGATGAAGAACGCGGTGTCGTAGCGGCGCGGCTCGAACTCGGGCGTGACCCACCGTGACCAGGCGCCGAGCAGGTCCGTGCGCAGTACGAGCGAGCGGCGGGTCAGCAGTTCCGTCAGCGAGAGCTCGCGGGTCTCCAGCGCGCGCCGGTCCGCCTCCCAGGCGTCGTCGGCTGTCGACTCGACGACGGACGTGGGGGAGGTCCCGGCGAACAGCACCCCGGTCTCCTCGAACATCTCGCGCACGGCGGCGCAGACGAGCGCGCGTGCCTCGGCCGCCGAGCAGCCGAAGCGTTCGCCCCACTCCTCGGCGGACGGCCCGGCCCACGCCACCGACGCGTCCGAGTCGCGCGGATCCACCCGTCCGCCCGGGAACGCGTACCGGCCACCGGCGAAGGACATCGTCGTGGCGCGCTTGAGCAGATAGACCTCCGGCGCCGACGACGCGTCATATTCCGGCTCGCGCAGCAGCACCACGGTCGCCGCGAGCCGGGCCGGTTCCGGCGTGAGCCGCCCGTCCAGATAGGCCTCGATCCGCTCGGACCACTCCGGCAGCGCGGGAAACCCGGGACTTCCCACGGTCACTCAGCTCTCAATTCCGGGACGGCGACGTCGGCCCACGCGATACGCAGCTTGCTGGGCGTGCCGGCGAGCCTATCCGGTACCCCGCCGGGCGGATCGACCAGCGTCTTCTCCACGCACGCGCCGCCCATGGCCTGGTAGAACCGCTGAGCATTCGCATTCTGCTCAAGCACCCACAGGTACATCCGCCGGTCCGCGGCGCGCTCGGCGACCGCCGCGGCGGCCCTGCGCACCAGCACGCGGCCCAGCCCGGAGCGCCGCTGATCGTGCCGGACGTGCAGATTGTCGATGAGGCTGCCCCACCGCGCGTCCTCGTCGAGAATCACGTGCACGAACGCGGTCACGCCACTTCCGTCCGCCGCGACGATCGTCGCGGCGTGGGAAGGCGCGGCGAGACGCGTGGACCACACCGTGCGCCGGTCGGAGAGCACGTCGCCATCGAGGTACGAGTCGGAGAAGGCGTCCCGATAGAAGCGCCGCCAACTGTCGGTGTGCAGTAACGCGATCTGCTCCGCGTCGTCGGCGACGGCCGCACGAACTTCCAAGGTCACGCCCTGACGATACTGTGATCTGCGGGAAACGTGCGACGGGGTAAAACAGGGGAGTGGTGGCACATGCGGATTCTGGTTGCCGGAGCGACCGGCGCGATCGGCCGTCTGCTGGTCCCGATGCTGCTCGCGGCGGGTCACGAGGTCGGCGGCACGTCGCGTTCTGACGAGGGGGCCAAGGCCGTCGACGCGCTCGGCGCCAGCGGGCTCCGCATGGACGCGCTGTCCGCCGAATCAGTGAACGCGGCGGTCCGGGCCTTCCGGCCCGAGATCATCGTTCACCAGTTGACCACGCTCGGCGAGCGCGACTTCGCGGCCAACTCGCGGCTGCGGGTCCAGGGCACGCGCAACCTCGTGGACGCGGCCCTGGAGCTCGGCGCACAGAGGATCGTCGCGCAGTCGATTTCGTGGGTGTACGAAGGCGGCGACACCCCGGCAGACGAGACCGTGGCGCTCGACGCCGACCCGCAGCGAGCAGCGATGATGACCGGTGTCAGGGCCCTGGAGTCGGAATCGGCGCGGATGCCGGAGCACGTGGTCCTGCGCTACGGCGCGTTGTACGGCCCCGGCACGTGGCACGAGCGCGGCGGATTCGTGGCGCAGCAGTTGCGCGCGGGCTCTATTACCGCGAACGACGGAGTCTCGTCGTTCGTCCACGTGGAGGACGCGGCACGCGCGGCCGTCGCAGCACTCGAATGGCCTAACGGCGTCGTCAACATCGTGGACGACGAGCCCGCACCGGCCCGCGAGTGGCTGCCCGCGCTGGCGGCGGCGCTCGGCGAACCGGCCCCGGCCATCGTCCCCGGCCGCGCAGCCTGGGAACGCGGCGCGAGCAATCGCCGGGCGCGCGCCGAACTCGGCTGGACGCCCGGCTGGCCGGCCTGGCGGACCGGCTTCGCCGCGCAGTGAGTTCCCGGCTACGGTCTCAGTAGATGTCGCGGACGTAGCGCTTGTCCGCGGCCAGCCGCTTGACGTACGTATCAGCGGCCTGCCTGGTGAGTCCGCCGTGCGTGACGATGATGTCGCGCAGGGCGTTGTCGACGTCCTTCGCCATGCGCGACGCGTCCCCGCACACATAGAAGTGCGCGCCGTGCTCCAGCCAGGTCCAGAGCCGATGGCCGTGCTCCTGCATGCGGTCCTGGACGTAGATCTTGTTGCGCTGGTCGCGAGAGAAGGCGGTGTCGAGGTGATCGAGCGTGCCGTCCTCGGCCAACGCGGCAAGGTCCTCGCGGTAGTAGAAGTCCGTGGCCTGATGCTGCTCGCCGAAGAACAGCCAGTTCGAGCCCGCGTGCCCCTTCGCCCGGCGGTCGTGTAGGAAGCCGATGAACGGCGCGACACCCGTTCCCGGACCGACCATGATCATCGGAGTGGCGGGATCGGCGGGCGGACGGAAGTGCGGCGAGGGCTGAACGTGGACGGTGACGGGCGTGCCCGGCTCGGCGTCGGCGAGATACGCGGAGCACACGCCCTTGCGCGGACGACGGAGCGAGCCCTCGTAGCGCACGACGGAGACGGTCAGCGAAACCGCCGTCGGGTCGGTGCGCGGGCTTGAGGATATCGAGTACTGACGGTTCTGCAGCCGCTTGAGAGTGGCCGCCCACTCCTGCGCGCTCGCCTGCACGGGATACTCGGCGAGCACGTCAGCGGCCTGACGTCCCCAGGACCATTGCGAAAGCTCGACTTTGTTGTCGGGCCGAAGCAGCTTCCGCAGCATCCTGTCACCCGTGCGGTCGGCGACGAATTCGAGCAGGCTCATGGTGATCTTCGCGATGTCGAGGTGCCGGTGCAAAGCCTCGCGGAACGAGACCGTCCCAGAGCCTTCGAGGTCGACCGGAGTATGGGCGTCGACCGCCGTCAGCGACAGCCACTCCTCGACCAACGCCACGCCGTTCACCGGCCGGACGCTCAGCGCGTCGCCGGCCTGATAGGCGAGCGGATTCGCGCTCAGGTCGAAGGTGAACTGCCGAACCTCCTTCGTGGCACCGGGCAAGCTGAGGAGCTTGTTGCCGACGAGCGGCGCGGTCACCGCGACCGGGACGGAGCGGGTCTGCGGCGACGCCCGTTCCGTACGCGGCTGCACGAGCGTGGTCGAGGTCGCGGCCGACATCGCGGACGCCTCGTCGGCCAGCGACGCGAGAACCTGGTCGAGCCACGCCGTCGCCGCGGTCTCGAATTCCGGTTCGCAGTCGGTGCGCGGAGAAATCCGTGTGGCGCCGAGGTCTTCGAGACGCTGGTCGAGGCGGCGGCCGTGCCCGCAGAAGTCGTTGTACGAGGAATCGCCGAAGGCCAGGACCGAGTAGCGCAGGTGGTCGAGGCGCGCGTCCGAGCCGGACAGTGCCTCCCAGAATCCGGTGCCGTTGTCGGGAGCGTCGCCGTCGCCGAATGTGCTGGTGATCAGCAGCGTGTCGGCGGCGAGCGCGGCGGGATCGACTTCGTCCATGCCGAGGACCGTCACGTCGTGCCCGGCGGCTTTGAGGCGCTGGGCCGCGATCGAGGCGAACTCCTCGGCGTTGCCTGTCTGCGAGGCCCACAGCACGGTGATTCTGCGGCTCGGCTGTTCGGCGGACGCGCCGGCCGGGCGGACGGCACGCGAGTAGCGACCGGCCAGCAGGCCGTTCACCCACGCCGCCCGATCCGCGTTCAGCGGCGCGGAGGCGGGCAGCACGGGCACTCCGACCGGATTCGGCCCGATCCCGGCGAGGAATCCGGCCAGGTAGCGCTGTTCGTGCTCTTCGAAAGTCGGCGGCTTGGGCTCCGCGATGCCGAGGGCCGCGGCGAGCGAATGGTCGTGCGCCACGGCATCGGCCTCGCGCTCGCTCCTCGGTGCGGAGACGACCACCGGGACGGCCGACTTGGCGAGCGAAACCGCGCAGACCTTGAACTCCGGCTGGAAGGAGAGCGGGTCCACGGCGTCGTTGGTCACGGCGTTGACGCTGAGGTATTCGCCGAACAGATCGTTCCAGTGGAAGGGGGCGAAGCAGCAACCCGGCCGCACCCGATCCGTCAACACGGCGGGCAGCACGGCCCGGCCCCGGCGCGACGCGACCTCGACCGGATCCCCGTCGACGAGCCCGAGTTCCCTCGCGTCGTCGGGATGGATCTCGATGAACGGGCCCGGATTCAGCTTATTGAGTTTTCGGACCTTGCCGGTCTTGGTGAGCGTGTGCCACTGGTGCTGGAGGCGGCCGGTGTTCAGCGCGAACGGATACTCGTCGTCCGGCAGTTCCTTCGCGGGCAGGTGCGGCCTGGCGAAGAACGCCGCGCGGCCGCTCGCGGTCGGGAACCTCGGCCGTCCGTCGGCGTCGAGGTAGCGGATCGGGTTGCGGTCGGGGCCGCCGGGAGCCGCGGGCCACTGGACCGGCGTCTCGCGAAGCCGCTCGTATGTGGCGCCGCTGAGGTCGTAGCCGGTCTTCGGGTTGCGAGCGCGCTTGATCTCCTCGAAGACCTCTTCCGCGCCGGAGTACGTGAAGGCGTCCGCGTAGCCCATCGCCTGCGCGACCTTGGCGATGATCAGCCAGTCGGCGGTCGCCTCGCCCGGTGCGTCGACCGCGGGCTGCGCGAGCGTGAGATCGCGTTCACTGTTGATCAGCACGCCCTCGGTCTCGGTCCACAGGGCGCCCGGCAGGACGACGTCGGCGTATCCGTTGGTCTCGGTGTCCGTGAACACGTCCTGCGTGACGACGAACTCGGCGGCTTCGAGCCCTGCGATCACGGTCTTGCGATTCGCGACCGACGCGACGGGGTTGGTGCAGATGATCCAGCAGGCCTTGATCCGGCCCTGCGCCATCTGCTCGAACATCTCGATCGTGCCCTTGCCGACCCCGTCCTCGCGCACGGCCCCCGTCGGCAGCCCCCAGAGCCCTTCGACGAATGCGCGATCGTCTGCCACGAGCACCGACCGCTGCCCCGGCAGCCCCGGACCCATGTATCCCATCTCGCGGCCGCCCATCGCGTTCGGCTGCCCGGTGAGCGAGAACGGGCCGCTCCCGGGACGGCAGATCGCGCCGGTCGCCAGGTGCAGGTTGACCAGCGCGTTCGTGTTCCAGGTGCCGTGCGTGGACTGGTTGAGCCCCATCGTCCAGCAGGACGTCCACTCGCCGGCCTCGCCGATCCAGCGCGCGGCCGTCCGGATGTCCGTTTCCGGGATGCCGGTCAGCTCGGCGACTGTCTCCGGCGCGTAGTCGGCGAGGAACTCCGGCAGCGCCTCCCACCCCTCGGTGTGCTCAGCGATGAAGGCCGCGTTCGTGTGCCCGTTCGCCACGAGTAGATTGAGCAGGCCGTTCAGGAGCGCCAGGTCGGTGCCCGGCTTGATCTGCAGGAACAGGTCCGCCTTGTCGGCCGTCGCGCTGCGCCTCGGGTCGACGACGATCAGCTTCGCACCCGCCTTGACCCGCTCCATCATGCGCAGGAACAGGATCGGGTGGCAGTCGGCCATGTTCGCGCCGATGACGAAGAAGACGTCGGCCTTCTCGAAGTCCTGATACGAGCCGGGCGGGCCGTCGGCGCCGAGCGAGAGCTTGTAGCCGGTTCCCGCGCTGGCCATGCAAAGCCGCGAGTTCGACTCGATCTGGTTGGTGCGCACGAAGCCCTTGGCCAGCTTGTTCGCCAGGTACTGCGCCTCCAGGCTCATCTGCCCCGACACGTACAGCGCGAAGGAGTCGGGGCCGTGCTCGTCGATCACGCTCCGCAGCTTGCGCGCGGTCTCGGCGATCGCCGTCTCCAGGTCCGTCGGCACCGGCTCGGCCCCGCGCTCCGCCCGCACCAGCGCCGTCGTCAGCCGCCCCGGCGCCGCCAGCATCTCCGCCGTCGTCGCGCCCTTCGTGCACAGCTTCCCGTGGTTCGCCGGATGCGCCTTGTCGCCCGACGCCTTCCGGACCTTGCGCCGCCCGTCCGCCCCCGTCACGACGTCGAGCACGAGTCCGCAGCCCACACCGCAGTACGAGCAGACGGTCCGCACTTGAGTCACGACGTTCCCTCCACAAGAGATCAACGTCGACCGTAAGAAACGCCCGTAACACCAGGGTCACGCGGACCAGCGCCGCGTGTTTCGCCTCGCGCAGAAGCTACGCGTCCGGAACGCCCAGGACCTGTAACATCCGCACTCTGCTGATTTTCCGCGCCCCGCATACGTCCCCCGGTACGACTACTTGCGGCCCCTCGCTGTCCAGCGCGAATCCGTCCCGGCTCACGCCGAGCAGCACCGGTTGATTGCCGAACTCGGGATCGACTTCGGCCCACGAGAGCACCACCCGATGCCCGTCCCCGCCGCGCAGCGAGATCATGAACCGCACCCGATCCCTGCGGTCCCCCGTCCCGAACACCGGCTCGGCCAGCGCGATGACCTCCCGCAGTAGCGGCCCGCCGAACCGATGCCGCCGCACGCCGCTCTTGCGACAGTTGAACGCCACCTCCCGCTCCTGCTATGGCAGCACCTTGAGGTCGCCCATCGTCAGCTCGCGCGGCCGCAGCACTTCGCCGCCGATTTGCTTGCCCGGGTCTTCGAGCAGTCGCCAGGGTCGACGGTGCTCTTCTCGCGTTGGCACCATGCCGTATTCAGCGACGCCGAGCACGGCATGGTGGACCTGCTGATCCACGGCACCACGGCCCCGCCGCCGCTGCGCTCGCGGGTGCTGTTCGAGGAGGAATACGCCTGCCTGGTCTCCAGCCGACACCCGCTCGCGCAGCGCACCGCGGTTTCGCTGGCGGATTACCTGGAATCCGCGCACATCGTCGTCGACATCGCCGACGGACGCCAGGGAAACATCGACCGGCGGTTGGAATCCCTGGGCAAACCGCGCCGGGCGAGCGTCACAGTGCCCTACCATGCGGCCGCCGCCGCCGCGGTGCCGGGAACCGCGCTGGTGGCGACCCTGCCAAGGGCCTTCGCGATCCAGCACGCGTCGCCCGGGACCACCGTCGTGATCCCGGGACCCGGCGAGCTCGGCCGGACGAGCTTCGCAATGTCCTGGCATCCCCGGCTGGACGACGACGCCGCGCAGCGCTGGCTCCGCGAGACGATCACCGCGACGCTGAATGCGGCAGGACCCGGCAGCACCAGCTTCGCCTGACGGGAGTGTCCATCACCCGAGTGTGGTCGACGATGCGGACCTCGCTGGCCACCTTCCAGGGAATCGCCGCACTCGTCGGTTCCGGCAGTGTCGCGGTCGCGCAGGCCGACGCGTTTGTCGCCGAAGCGGCGGCGCTCTTCACCTGCGGTACTCGGTGATCGACGCGATCTTGCGGCGCAGCTTTCAGCAGTACCTCAGTCGAGCTTCGAGACCTGGTAGTGGTCGAGGAACCAGCCGCCGGGCTCGTTCTTCGCCAGGACGCTGATGTACACGGTGAGCGTCGGGCGATCGGTGAACGCGAAGAGCACCCGCAGGTAGCCGAGTACCAGATCGTCGGCGAGGCGGCGGCTCTCGAGAATCTCGTAGTCAGCCGTCATCCCGAAAGGCTGCGACGCGTAGTACTCGGCGACGCCGCGCCGTCCGACGCTGTACGGGTGCAGGCCCTGGAACAGCGCCTCCCCGGTGAAGACGGCGCCGACGCCCTCGGGCTCGTGCGCGTCCACGTGAGTCTTCCAGCGGTCCAGGACGTCGCGCAGAGCCGTCTCATTCGCGGTCGTCGTGTTCGTGTTCGTGCTCGTAGTCGTCGTAGTCGTGGTCTTGGCGTCCATGCTGATTCCCCTTCTCGGCCGGGCCCGGTGATTCGTTCAGTGGCCTGCGCTTTGGCCGCCGTCGATGTGCAGGGTTTCGCCGGTGACGAAGCCGGCGGTCTCCAGGTAGACAACCGCTTCGACGACGTCGTCGATCTCGCCCATGCGTCCGATCGGGTGGAGTGCGGCGAGGAATTCGTGGGTTTCCGCGGGGTGCATCGGGGTGCGGATCACGCCGAGGGCGACGGTGTTGGCCCGGATCCCGCGTGCGGCGTACTCGATGGCCAGGGACTTGGTCACGGCCGTCAGCCCGCCCTTGGTCAGCGACGCGAGCGCCGAGGGCACCTGCGCGAGGGCGTGGTCGATCAGGCTGGTGGACACGTTCACGATGTGCCCACCCTCGCCGCCTTCGAGCATCGCCGCGACCGCCGCGCGGGTGACGTCGAAGAAGCCGCGCAGGTTCACGCCGGTGACCGTGTCGTAGTCGTCGTCGGTGTACTCGGTGAACGGCTTGGCCACGAACACGCCGGCGTTGTTGATCAGGGAGTCGATCCGTCCGAAACGGGCGAGGGCCTCGTCGACGATGCGGGCCCCGACGCCGGGTACCGCGACGTCGCCGGGCACGGTGAGCACCTCGGGGTCCTGCTGCGACGGCGAAATGGAACGGGAGTTGGCGACGACGGCGTATCCGAGCTTGCGGTAGGCGGGCACGAGCGCGGCGCCGATGCCCTGTGACGCCCCGGTGATGATGACGACCTTCTGCTTGCCGGCCATGGCGACTACTCACTTCCAAGGAGAAGGGGTGTGACATTCGGATCCTCGGCCCGCGACCGCGCGCGGCGCCACGACCTGCCGCCTCCCGCTGCGAGCCGATGGCTCCCACCCCAGGTAGCCCTAGGATGAGCAGGTGGAACTGCGTCAGTTGCGCTACTTCGTCGCGGTCGCCGAGGAGTTGAACTTCGGGCGCGCGGCCGACCGGCTGCGCATCGCGGGACCGTCGCTGTCTCAGCAGATCAAGGCGCTCGAGCGGGATCTCGGCGTGCGCCTTTTCGACCGCGACCGCCGCTCGGTGGCGCTCACCGCGACCGGCGAGGCCCTGGTGGCGGACGCGCGGGCGGTGCTGGAGCAGGCCGATCGGCTGCGCAGGCACGCTGCGGGCCTGTCCGGCGGCGAACCGGTCCGGCTCGGGTACGTCAACTGGCGGCCGTCGGACCTGACCGAACGCGTCGCCGGGATCGCGGACCTGCGGGTGGACGCCTGGGTCCTGCCCTCGCACGCCCAGGCCGCGCGGGTCGCCGAGCGCAGCATCGACCTGGCGATCTGCTGGGTGCAGACCGAGGACCTGGCCGCGTACGAACTCGAAGCGAGCTTGATCGGAGCGGATCCGCTGTACGCGGTGAGCGTCGGCCCGCAGACCTCGGAGGTCGACGCGAAGGACACCGTGGTCCTCATGGACGCCGATACGGACAGCTGGTCGTCGTGGAACCTCTACGCGACCCAATTCGCCCGGGACACCGGCGCATCCGTCGTGCGCATCGACGACGGCGGCATCACCGGCCCGGCGTTCTTCGAGCAGGTCCGCAGGCTGCGCCGACCGGTGCTCAACTCGCCGAAAGGCCAGTTCACCGCCCTGCCGCCCGACCTCGCGCGCCGCCCGGTCGTCCGACCGGAGCCCTACTGGACCTGGTCGCTCGTGGTACGCCGCGACGAGACCCGCATGGCGGTCCGCGCCGTGGTAAAAGCCCTGACGGACGGCGTCGGCACGCTGGGTCTGGACGCCGCGGGGACGTGGCTTCCGCACACGGACCCGCACCACGCGCTCAGCCGCCGTCCTTAGCCCGCGCGGTGGGAGGGCGAACCTCCCACGCGCGAGGCAGCCGGTCGTGGATTTCCCGGTGGCGGCGGTGCACGCTTCAGGACATGAAAGAGTTCCTGGTAGAGATCACCACCACCATTCCCGAGGGCACGGACCCGGCTGAGGTCGACCGGCGCCGTGCCGCCGAGGCCCTTCGTTCCGCCGATCTGGCGGCGACCGGCCATCTGTACCGTCTGTGGCGGCCCGTGGGGGAGTTGCGCAGCGTCGGGGTGTGGTGCGCCGCCGACGAGGCCGAACTGCACCAGAAGGTCCTGGGCACCCTGCCGCTGCGCGAGTGGATGACCGTGCACGTCATCCCGCTGCAGCCGCACCCCAACGACCCGGGCCGCGCGAACGGCGCCGGATGATCTCAGCTGGCGGGTGGAGGCGGTGTGGAGAGGTAGGGGAAATAGTCGAGGACGGGTCCGGGTGTGAGTCCGGAGGAGAAGTCCTGATTCACGATCATCTTGATGATGTTGGACGCGATGTCCTCGATGATGCCCTTGCCGTTCTGGATGTCGCACCACGGGTCCCACAGGGCGACGGTGCCGGGGATGAACTTGACGACATTGGGCAGCAGCCGGTCCGCCGCCCACGCACCGTAGGCGCGCGGGGTCGGGAACGCGTGCGGCAGTTGGTCGTAGGTTCCGCCGGCCTCGACCACCGCGGCGATGTTGTCCCGCACCTGACCCCAGATGCCGGTCGCCGGATCCGTCGCGGGGTGCGCGGGCCTGCCGACGAGGTCGATGGTGGGGGCCGTGCCGTTGTAGTCGGCGATTTTCGCGGTGCCGTTGGCGAAGTCGAAGAAGGTGGTCATGTTGGGTTTCCCGGCGCGCTGGACCTGGATCCAGGTGTTGTGGCCCTTGTCGAAGTACGCGGTGGTCGCCCAGAAGTGCACCGGCTCACGGCCGGTGATCTTCACCGGCACCTCGAGTACAAGGGACCTGACGCCGGTGTTGGCGAAGGAGTCGGAGGCCGGGCCGGCCGCGGGGAAGTCGGGGAATGTCCCGTCTTTCAGGGCGGTGGTGGTCGCGACCGGATAGGGGATGAAGTTGTAGAACGGGTCCAGCCGTTCGCCGGCGAACAGGGTGATGCCGCCCTGGCATTCGACGACTTGTCCGATGGGGGCGTTGGGCGGCGTGATGATCATGCCGGTGGCGGTGCGGTCCCGGGCTGCGGCGCCGGTGAGCTGCTCGACCTGCACGTGCTGCGTGCCGTCGGAGCCGATCGGGAAAGTGGCGCGGTACGTGATGTCCTCGATGTAGTCCCCGTCGGTGTCGATCTTGAGTTCGTAGTAGCCGGTGGCGTTCCAGGTCGGGGCGCCGAACGGCGAGGTGTTCATCCCGAACACGGTGCGCGGACCGTGCGCGTCCCCGGCCCCCGCGAAGCAGTACGCGTCGCTGATGTCCAGCGTCTCGTCGCTCGGATAGTCAAAGTGGTGTGACATGACACTCCTACTTGGCCGCGATGCGGCGGGAGTACGGGTTGTGGGAGAGCGCCTGGAGCGCGAGCGTGTAGATCCGGTTGTGGTACGGGGCCTCGTTTGTGGCGCCGAACTCGCCGTACAGGAACAGCACCGGGAGCTTGCGCACGTCCCAGGCCACCCGGTCGGTCCTACCGGTGGCGTGCCGGAGCTCGTACCAGCCCTCGGTGAAGCCGCTAAGGATCGCGATACGCGTGGGAGCGCCACGATCGGGGACGACCGACGCGTCGACCGTGCTGCCGTCGGCCGCGATCACGTTCGGCCACACGGTCCGGGCCGAGCCGGTGTACGGCCGCCGGTAGTAGTCGAGCACCGGCACGGCCCTGATACCGCGCGGCAACACCAGCCGGGTACCCGGGGTGAGCTGCCCGGCACTGAACCGGCGCTCCACACCACGCACCAGCACATCGCCACTCGTGTCAGCGGACTGCGGAACACCGACCGGCCCAACTCCTGCCGCACCGGTCGAAGCGGCAGCCGAAGCCTCAGCCGACGCGGGAGCAGCCGACCCGATCCCGTACAACACCGGCACGGCAACCAAACCACCGAGCACGCTGCGCCGACCCAAGGCCGCCCGGCCCACGCCGTCCGCAGCAACCACACCTTCCGTACCCACACCGTCCGCGGGCCCGGCATCCGCCCGCACCTGCCTGTGTCTCATGACGTTCATCGGCTACTCCACGACCAGTTCGACCGGGATGTTTCCGCGGGTGGCCTTGGAGTACGGGCATCCCGCGTGGGCCTGCTCGACCAGCTTGCGGCCGGTCTCGTTCCGCAGGTTCGCGGGGAGCTTGACCCGCAGCACCGCGCCGAGGGCGAAGCCGCCGTCCGCGGGGTCCTTGCCGATGCCGATCTCGGCGGTCACCGAGATCGCGCCGGTGGCGATCTCGGCTTCGCGGCCGACGACGGCGAGCGTGCTGGTGAAGCACGATGCCCAGCCGGCCGCGAACAGCTGCTCGGGGTTGGTGCCCGCGCCGTTGCCGCCGAGCGCCGGCGGGAACGCCAGCCGCACGTCGAGCTTCTCGTCCGAGCTGACGGCGCGTCCGTCCCGGCCGGTGGCGGAGACGACCGCGGTGTAGAGAGCGTCCATGATGACTACAGTTCCCTTCGAGTTATGACGTGTTCGAATCGCTGTTCGCGCTCGGGCTCGCCGCGTCTCGGCGGCCGCGAGCCCGCGCCCGCTCAGGCGACCTTGCTGCCCAGCAGGTCGATCGGCGCGATCGTGGGCGGCACGCTCAGCTTCGTCTTCGCGGCCTCGCCCAGCGCCGCGGCGATCGGGCCGTTCAGGTGGGCCCGGCGTCCCTGCTCGTCCTCGAAGGTGTCGAACACGCCGAAGGTGGTGGCGTTCTCCCGGAACGCGAACCACGCCACGGTGCCCTGCTCCTGCTCGGCCAACTCCTGCGCGCCGCGCAGCATCGCCTCGACCTCGTCGGCGTATTCCGGCTTGGCCTCGATACGCACCAGCAGACCGAACTTCATATGATCACTCCTCGCATAGGCGCCGGCCTCCCGGCGCAACTCGAACCTACGGTCGCGGTCTGAACCCGCGTCAGCAGCAGAAACGACATGATTGGTACGGTTTCCGCCATGCGAGTAGCACTAGTCGTCTATGACGGAGTATTCGACTCCGGACTCGCCGCGATCCACGACGTGCTGGACAACGCCAACGCGCTCGGTGGGCAGATCCACGAAGCGGCGCCCACCTGGGAAGTCACGATGGTCGGCCCCAGCCCGCAGGTCCGAACGGGGGCCGGGCTGCTGGTCGCGCCCGAGCCGCTCGAACATGCGCTGACCACTGATCTTCTGGTCGTTCCCGCACTCGCGGAGAGCGACCCCTCGGCGCTGCTCGATCACGTGGGCGGCGCCGCGTCGCTCGACGTGCGCAACCTCATCGCGAAGACCCGGGAGAGCGGCACGGCCATCGCCTCCGCGTGCGCGGGGACCTTCCTGCTGGCCGAGGCCGGAATCCTCGACGGCGTGCGTGCCACGACGACGTGGTGGCTCTCGCCCGCCTTCCGGTCGCGGTACCCCCGCGTTCAGTTGGATCACAGCCAGATGGTCATCAGCTGCGACGGCATCACGACCGCGGGCGCCGCCTTCGGGCACATCGACCTGGCGCTCGCGATCGTCCGGGCGAGCAGCCCCGCGCTCGCCGACCTGGTGGCCCGCTACCTCGTGGTCGACGAACGCCCGTCGCAGTCCGCGTACACCATCCCCAGCGCCCTGGCCCAGAGCGATCCGACCGTCGCGGCCTTCGAACGCTGGACGCGCGAGCACCTGGCCGAACCGATCAGCATGGCCGACGCCGCCGAGGCCATCGGCGTGAGCGAACGGACCCTGCAGCGTTCCGTGCAGCGCACGATGGGCACCTCGCCCATCCGGTTCATCCAGGACCTGAGAATCGAACGAGCCTGCCACCTGCTGCGCACCACCGACATGTCCGTGGAGACCATCTCCAGGAAGGTCGGCTACGAACACCCCCACACCCTGCGCGCGCTGCTTCGCGAGCGCACCGGCAAGACCACGTCGGCCCTACGCGGCAAGTGAGTCAGGGACGCTCGTCGACAGCAGCTGACGGATCTCGCGGACAGCCTCGCGGCCGGCCCGGTTGGCGCCGACGGTGCTGGCCGACGGGCCGTAGCCGACCAGGTGCAGGCGCGGTTCGCGGACGACGAGCGTGCCGTCCATTTCGATGCCGCCGCCGGGAGCGCGCAGGCGCAACGGTGCGAGATGGTCGAGCGCGGCGCGCCAGCCGGTGCACCACAGGATGACGTCCGCCTCGACGGACCCGGGGGCGTCCGCTTGACCGCCGTCCCAGGCGACTCCGTCCGGCGTGATCCGATCGAACATCGGGAGCCGGTCGAGCACGCCGTGCCGCCGCGCCTCGAGCACCGCCTCGGTGACGGGCAGACCGGTGACGCTCACGACGCTCTGCGGCACCAGTCCCGCGCGCACTCTGCGCTCCACCATGGCCACCACCTCACGCCCGTACTCACGCGTGAACGGCTGGTCGCGGAACACCGGTGGCCTGCGGGTGACCCAGGTGGTCGAGGCCCCGGCCCGCGAGAGTTCGGTGAGCAGTTGGATCGCGGTGATCCCGCCGCCGACCACGATCACGCGCTTTCCCGCGAACTGCTCCGGTCCGGGGTAGTTGACGGCGTGCAACTGCCGCCCGCGGAACGTCTCGCGGCCGGGATAGTAGGGCAGGAACGGCCGGTTCCAGGTGCCGGTCGCGTTGATGACGGCGCGTGCGGCCCACGTCCCCGCGTCACTGTCGACCAGCAGCCGATCGTCCGGCCCGTAGCGCACCGCCCGCACCGCGACCGGCCGCCTGACGGCGATTCCGAACCGCTCCTCGAACTGAGCGAAATACCGCGGGACCGCGACCGCGGCCCGCTCGTCCGGAGACGGCGGGTCGAAGGGCATCCCGGGCAGATCGAAGATGCCGTTCACGGTCGCCATGCGCAGCGACGGCCACCGATGCTGCCACGCTCCGCCGGGTGCCCGGTCGCCGTCGAGGACCACGTATCCGTCGTCCGGCTCGAAGCCGGCGCGCTGCAGAAAGTAGGCGCTCGACAGGCCTGCCTGCCCCGCGCCGACCACCACGACATCGGTCTTCCGCGTATCCACGTCCACGCACGGTTGAACAATCATCAAGCCCTGGGGCTTCCATAACGCGCCTGACCTGCCCCGGCGTCCTCGGCTCCCGCTCACCGCTACGATCCACTGTCATGGGTGGGTTTTGCGAGGGGCGACGGGTCCCGGCCCTCGAGAGGAGTTGCCGGTGACGGCGAGCGACACGACCGGTCTGATAGCCGGTCGGTACCGTCTGGTCTCCGAGCTGGGGCGCGGCGCGATGGGCGTGGTGTGGCTGGCTCGGGACGAGAGGCTCGGGCGCACGGTCGCCGTCAAGGAGCTGCGATCAGGGGTCGGACTGAGCGACACCCAGGTGCAGCACTCTCACCTCAGAGCACGTCGCGAGGCCCGGATAGCGGCCCGCCTGCACCACCCGCACGCGGTCGCCATCTACGACGTGGCCGAGCACGACGGGCGGCCGTACCTCGTGATGGAGTACGTGCGGTCCCGCAGCCTCGCCGAGGTCCTCGCGCAGGATCCGCTGCTGTCGCCGGCCGGGGCCGCCGAGATCGGCGCACAGCTGGCGGCGGCCCTCGTCGCGGCACACGAGGCCGGCATCGTGCACCGGGACATCAAGCCGGGCAACATCCTCATCACCGAGGGCGGCACGGCGAAGCTCACCGACTTCGGCATCTCGCGGGCCACCGACGACGTGACGGTGACGGCTACCGGCGAGATGCTCGGGACGCCCGCGTACGTCGCGCCGGAAGTGGCTCAGGGCCGGCCCGCGACCGCGGCGAGCGACGTGTTCTCCCTCGGTGCCACGCTCTACGCGGCCGTCGAGGGTCTTCCGCCCTTCGGTACCGGCCCGACCGCGATGGCGCTGCTGCTCCGGATCGTGCACGGCGAGATCAGGCTGCCGCAGACGAGCGGCCCGCTCACCGGCACGCTGATGTGGATGCTGCGCAACGATCCCGCGGAGCGGCCGAGCATGGAAGTGGCGCAACGGTCGCTGAACGCCGTCGTGGCGGCGGCGCGTTCCGAGGCGAGCGCGACGCCTGTATCGACACGGGAGCCGGAGTCAGAGTCGCTGTCGCAGGGGTCGACGACGCCGCGGCTGACGGAGGCGCCGAGCCGGGCCGACGCCGCGCCGCAACCCGCGGACTCCGACGAGCAGCCAGAACCGGCCGCGATTCCTGCCGCGCCCCCTGCACCGACCGTGCCCGAACCGTCCGCCGATTCCACCCCGTCCGCGCAGTCCACCCCGTCCGCCCGGTCCAACGCGGAGCGGCCGCCGTCTCAGCGCACGGACACGAGCGCACCCCCGCGTACCCCCGAGAGCACACCGGCGCGCACAGCCACAAATGCCCGCGGGCGCCCACTGGGCTGGGTGCTGCTGGGTGTGGCGGCGGTGGTGGTCGCGGGCATCGTAGCGGCGTTCGTCGCGAGCGGCAGCCCGAACTCGACGAATACGACGACGTCCTCGACCTCGTCGACCTCGTCGACGTCCTCGACCTCCTCGACCGGCAAGTCCACGCCGACGAGTCACCCGTCCGCGTCGGCAACCACGCCCGCCGGCAAGTCGACGACGAGTTCCGCGTCGTCCGCATCGGCATCACCGAGCTCTGCGACGAGTTCGCCGGCGGACATCTCGGCGCAACTGACGTCGGCGATCTCCCACTACTACCAACTGGTGCCCGGCAATCTCGATCAGGCATTCGGGTACCTGACCGCCGCCTACCAGCAGAACCCTGCGGGCGGGATGAGCGGATACAGCGCCTTCTGGGATCAGATCCAGCGCGTGTCGGTCTCGAACATCGTGGCCCAGCCGCCGTCCAGCGTGACCGCCACCATCGACTACTTCTATAAGGATGGTCGCACGGTGGAGGAGAGCACGAGCTTCGGGCTCGTCTACTCCGGCGGCATCTGGAAGATCGCGCGCTCCTCGGTGCTGAGCAGCAAGACGCTGTAGTAGCCGGTGTACATCAATGAAACACCGGGCGCCGCCCCTGTCAGTCAGGGCGGCGCCCGGCTTGCTGGATGTTCGGGGCGGGGTTAGGGCAGCTTCCACACCTGGTTGCTGCTACCGCCGCAGGTCCAGATCTGGGCCTGGGTCCCGGATCCGCCGAAGCCGGTGTCGTCGAGACACTTGCCCGACTCGGGGTTGAGCAGGGTGCCGTTCGACTGTGGCTCCCAGACCTGAGCGCCGGTGCCGTTGCAGGTATAGAGGTCCACCGCGGTTCCGTTGGCGGTCCCGGCACCGTTCACGTCCAGGCACATGCCGAGGACCTGCAACGTGTTTCCGGACCCGACGGTCCAGCTCTGCGCGGCGGTGCCGTTGCAGGTGTAGACCTGGATCGGGTTCAACAGCGCGGTGCTGGCCGCGCGGTCGTCCAGGCACAGGCCCTGGTAGCCGGTGATCGGTCCGCCGGTGGGCGGCGGAGTCGTGCCACCGCCACCGATGTTGACCGAGTACGAGTTCGTGGCCAGACCCGCGCCGCCCTGCCACATCTCGAAGCCGGCTTCCAGGTCGATCAGGTAGTCGGAATCGCTCATATAGCCGCGGGTGACGGAGTCGGCGGCCAGCAGGTCCACGTCGAGGTTGCTGACCGACGTCGTCCCGGAGTTCAGCACGTAGGACACGACGTTCCACGTGCTGGCGCGTGATTCCCAGACGGTGTAGGTGTTTCCGCCGATGGAGACGTTGCTGGCGACCACCGAGCCGGCGGGTTCGACGCCGCCGTTGTGGTTGATCCAGATCATCATCTCCTCGGCGTTGGGCTGGCCGGAGGTCGTGGGGGTCTGGTTGTACCAGATGTCATAGGCCACGTCGTAGGCACCGGTGTAGGTCTGCGTGGTGTTCCAGCTCGTGGTGACCTCGCCCGGGGTCATGGCGCTGACCGGGATGGGCAGGCCGCTGTTGCTGGTGCACGCTCCCCAGTGGCAGCCCTTGTAGATCGCGGCGTACCCGCCGGGCGCGCCGTTGGTGGGCAGGTTGATCGCCGAGTTGGCGACAGTGAAGTCGGCGTTGCCGTCCGTGGTGACGCACTCGGACGCGCTCGAATTCCATTCGTTGTTCTCCACTGTGTACGCGCCGCCGGCCACGGATGCGGTCTGCGAGTTGCACAGGGTGGAGCTGGCGGCCTCGGCGATCGTCGGGGTGGCGACGACGGCCAGCGCGGCCGATCCGGCGATCGTCGTGGCTGCGACGATCAGGGGCACGAGTATTCGTTCCCTGAATTTCATGGAGCGGGTCCCTTCAGCGGTCGTGCGGAGTGGGCGACTGGTGCGGGAAACTAGGGCAGAGTCCAGGACTGGTTGGCAGTGCCCCCGCAGGACCAGATCTGCACCTGGGTGCCGGATCCGCCGTAGCCGGTGTCGTCGAGACACTTGCCGGAGTTGGGGTTCAGCAACGCGCCGTCGGACTGCGGAACCCAGTCCTGCGCGCCGGTGCCGTTACAGGTGTACAGGTCGACCAGGGTGCCGTTCGCGGTCCCGGCACCGGCCACATCGAGGCACTTCCCCAGCACCTGAAGCGAGCCGTTCGACTCGACGGTCCACGACTGCGCACTGGAGCCGTTGCACGTGTAGACCTGGATCGGATTGTCATCCGCGGTGCTGGCGCTGCGGTCGTCCAGGCAAAGCCCTTGATATCCGGTGACCTGGCCGGTCGCCGTACCGCCGCCGCTGGAGCTGGTACCTGCCGGTGAGACCCAGGACTGATTCGCCGCTCCGGAGCACGTCGAGATCTCCACCTGGGTGCCGGAGCCGCCCGAACCGGTGTCGTCGAGGCACTTACCGGATTGCGGGTTCAGCAGTGCGCCATCCGACTGCGGCTGCCATTGCTGAGCAGCAGAGCCGTTGCACGCGTAGATGTCGACCAGGGTGCCGTTGGCAGTGCCGCCGCCAGCGACGTCGAGGCAGGCGCCGTCGGCCTGGACCGTGCCGTTCGGTTGCACGGACCACTCCTGACCGTCGGTGCCGTTGCACGTGTAGACGTCGACCGCGCCGCCGTTGGCGTTGCTGTCACTACTCAGGTCGAGACACAGACCCTGAACGCCGACGAGCGGGGTGGCCGCCACGGCGTCAGCTGGTTCGATGGTCCAGGTGAATGACTGGTTTGTGGTGGCGGTGTTGCCGTCGGTGGCGGTCACTGTGGTGGTGTTGGTTGCGGGTGTGGTGGGGGTTCCGGTGATGGTGCCGGTGGGGGTGAGGGTGAGGCCGGTGGGGAGGTTGGTGGCGGTGTAGGTGAGGGTTTGGCCGTTGGTGGTGTCTTTGCCGGTGACGGTCAGGTTGACGGGGGTGCCGGCGAGGCCT
>NZ_DASZKT010000232.1:0-2914 GCF_035552695.1 Actinospica sp. | reverse complement strand
TACGCCATGGGCTGTCTATGGTGTCCAAGTTTCTGCCGCACTCTCTATCATCGCGAGTGATTCGCTAGCCCGGTACGCTTCCGACCGTAGCGTGTCGAAACGTTCGCTGGCCTGCGCAACTGTAATAGGTGAGTCCGTCGTGCGCCCGTCCGTGAAGTCATCCAGGTTGACCACGCAAACCTCGGGGGTTTCCGCCATATTCATGGCACCTTGTAGCCCGACATGCGCGCCCCTTCCCGGCAGGAGCTGGACCGTCACCTTCGGGCGCGCCCCTACCGCCGCGAGGTGCCTTAGCTGCTCACTCATGATCTTCGCGTTTCCCATCTCGCGGCGCAAAACGTTTTCGTCCAGAAGAACCCACAGCGTGGGAGGGTTGTCGCGGTCCAGAACGGACTGACGCGCCATGCGCGCCGCCAGCCGCTCGGTTACCTCCGCTGGGGTGACGTGGACGTGACGTTCCAGCACTGCGCGGGCGTAGTCCTCCGTCTGGATCAGGCCAGGGATCATGGTGTGCTCGAACAGCCACAGCGACGTCGCCTCAGCCTCGTACTCCGCGAACTCGCGGAACTCTGCGGGGAATGTCGCGTCCCAGGTCTGCGAGTCGGCCCAGAACCGGGTGAACCACTCGTTGCGGAAGGCCGCCGAGCACACCTCGGCGAAATGCTTGTCAGGCACCGTGAGGCCGGCTTCGATCCGGCTCACCGTGGCCTTGTCGCACGGCACGAGGTCTCCCAGCTCAGCCTGCGTCATGCCGACCGCTTCACGTGCGCGGCGGACCTCAGCACCGAAGTGGTGCATGGGCGAAGTTCCCGGTGTAGGCGTCCTTCTTCCCCGTGGCATTGTCGCCTTCTTTGGGTTGCAGGGTTGCGCGACGTCGCGCTCCGTTGACGGACGTAAGCGCTGAGTTCACAACTTATCCCCATGTCGGAAGGGTTGTCAGCACGCCCGGCCGCCGTCGGCCAAGGAACCGCCAACAGGACACGGCGGCGGGGCGGCCACCCCCGAAGCGAAAAGGCAAGGCCATGGATGACTTCAGCGAAGACTTCACGCGGCTTGACGATTCCGCGCTGCTCAGCAAGCGGGCCGAGATGCGCGCCGCACTGCAACGGCTGCCGCCGGCCTCGCCCGGCCACGCCGCGCTGACGGCGCTCTACGACAAGACGACCGAGGAAGTCGACGACCGCGCCCGCAGGGCTTGGACCAGGGCGAGCTAGGAGTACCAGCGGTGAACGAACCCGTGACCGTCGAAGCGACAATCAGCCACCTGCCGCCCAGGGCCGCCCGGATGGCGGCGATCGAAATCCTCCTCGCCGACCCCGCGGCGCTCGGCGACGACACGCTCGAATCGGGGCTGTACATCCTGCGCGAGAAGCTGCTCGCGGCGGAGTAGCCGAGCCGCGTTCTGACTGGGCCTTGGCGTGCACGTGCTCGGTGCGGGAGTCACCACGGGACCGTTCGGGATGATGGTTTGATCTAGGCAGGCAATCTGGCGGCGGTGCGGCCCCTGGTTCTGGCTTGGGCCGGGACGGAGGTGAGCCTGTCGGTGAGGGCTCGCCGTTCGGTGCGCTCGGCGTCCAGCGCTGTCTCGGCGCGCTCGGCGCGGGCAATTGCGGCGGCTGCGAGTTCACGGGCGGCTTCCTCCCGGGCCTGGCAGGCAGCCTGGACCGCGCTGGTCTCTCGTTCGGCCTGCCGGCGGGCGGCAGCCAGGTCCGCGGCGGCGCGCTGCGCGGTGCCGGCTGCGCTGTCGCGCTCGCGGACGGCGGTGTCGCGCACGGCGGCGGCCTGTGCGGCCTCGCGTGGGCTAGTGCGCAATTTTTCCGCTCGAAGCCGACAAACCAGCAGGTCACAGGGCTGCGATCACGCCGAACCGCTCCCGCGATCAAGGTCAGGTCTCGGGTCATGCGATCGCGGAACTGAAGGACACCGGGGGCGCGCGGTCACGGCGGAAGGACGGCGTTGAGGAATGCGGCGGGTTCGGTGCTCGCCGGGCGGTCGCTGACCTGCCCGTCGCCGAGCTCGACGAGCCGCCAGGTCCCGTCAGCGCGAAGGGCCAGGTCGGCGCTGACGAACGGCAAGCCGAGCGAGCGGATCAGCGGGGTGAAGGGCTCCAGGTCGATGTCTGGCGGCAGGTCGCCGGGTGTATCGGGGTGCGCGGTGACCAAGCGGCAGGCTCCGCCGGCCCACCAGGCGCGGGCTTCCGCTGACGTGAACTTCTCGAACCGGCGCAGCACGAAACCGCCGGTGAACTCGTCCTCGCGCAGTTCACGGAACCTGGCCGCGACCTTCCACGCGGCGGCATGGTCAGCGGCGTCGGGGATGTAGGCGGCCTCGTGCCAGTAGTGCTTCATCGACTTCACGTAGTCGCGCAGCACCGCCGGGCCCGGACCGAGGCGCGTGCACGCCGCATGGAACTCCCGCACGCCGTCGCCTGCCGTCCAGGCCGCGGCCGGGGTGACGGGTGCCAGCGCGGGATACCAGCCCGGCATTTCATGGGCCTGGCGGTACTGGGCGGCGCTGGTGCGCAGGGTCACGCCCCTGGCCGCGAGGGCGCTGGCGAGGGCGGCGTACTGGCTGCTGGTGAGCATCCAGCCGCGGTACACCACCGCGCCGCCGCCGTCCGGAACCCGGGCCACCGCCCGGTCAGCCCCGTCCGGTTCTGCCAGCGCGTCGTGGTCGATTAGGGCCATGTCGTGGCCGGAGTCCATGGCGGCCGCGGCCTCCGGCGCGAAGTGCTCATCCGGACGGCGGGGACGAAGCGGATCGGCGGGCACGAGGAGCAGCACCACGCCAGTATGAGCAACTGCCGACGCCGACAGGGCACCTATCACGAAACGCGGCGGCGTTCACCGACCCCTCCGCGCTCCCTCCCTGCCGAGTCTGCTCTTCTCAGCGCGCCGCCGTAACCGTCTGTCCG
>NZ_DASZKT010000231.1:0-3569 GCF_035552695.1 Actinospica sp. | reverse complement strand
ACCGGACGGTCCGGATCAGGCAGGGGATAAGGGGTGGGCCCGGGCTCGACGGGACGGTGCGGTCCGGGCCCCGGCGTCGGCGTCGGCGCGGGCTCCGGCTCGATCGGCCTGTCCGGGTCGGGACGCGGAACCGTGTTCGGGTCGGGGAGCGGCGGCACGGTGTCCGGTTCCGGCACCGCTCCGAGGGCGGCCCTGGCCGGAAGCGGGAACGCGTGTGCGGTGAACGCGTCGCTTCGGTGTTCGTTCATGGCGCTCGGCTATCCCGGATTTGTCCGCGATGCGCGCATGGTCGCCGCGAGACCGGGTAAGCGCCGCGTTCCGGCGGTCGACCGGCCACCGGAACGCGAGGAAACCGGATGGAAGGCTTCGACGATGACCGTGACCGTAAGCGAGATCATGGCGCCGACGCCGATCACGGCCCGCCCCGAGACGGCGATCGAGGAGGTCGCGCGGATCATGCGGGACGAGGACATCGGCACCGTGCTGATCACCGCGGACGCCGAACTGATCGGCCTGGTGACGGACCGTGACCTGGTGGTGCGCACGCTTGCCGCGGGTCTCGGCCCGCAGACCCCGGTCCGCGAGGCGTGCAGCGAGCAGTTGTGGAGCGTGACGCCCGAGACCGAGATCGTCCAGGCCGCCGACTTGATGCGCAACGCGGCCGTCCGCCGACTGCCGGTGGTGCGCGACGGGAAGCCGATCGGCGTGGTCTCGCTCGGCGATATCGCGGCGCTCGGCGCTCCGGGATCCGTGCTCGGCGGCATCAGCACCGCGATGCCGAACACGTAGCGGCGCCCGACAAGCGCATGGCGCGAGAAAAAGCCGATGCCGCGAAGCGCCGAAGACCGCGCAGACCGCGCCGCGCTCCTCGAACGCGATCCCCGTCGTGATGTGCTCGGGGTACTTCCTCGTGCTACTCGACGTCATGATCGTGAACGTCGCGCTGCCGAGCTTCGGCACAGGCCTGTACACGTGTGTCAGCTCACTGCTGTGGGTCGTGAACGGCTACGCGATCGCACTGGCATCGCTGACGCTGCCCAGTGGCACGGTCGGAGACCGATACGGCCGTCGGCACATCGTCGAGGTCGGACTTACCGTCTGCGTGCCGAATTCGATGAACTCGAGCAGGGCGGGTCGCCCTTCGACGGTGTGATTCGCGAGCGCGGCGCGCCGCGCCGCTGGCGTTCGACGCCAGGCCGCAGGCCAGCGAGTTCGCGCCGAAACGCGGCTGCCCTCAGGCTCGGGGAATCCGCCGACGACGAACTCCTGCCCGCGCGCGCATTTGAGTTTGAGCCGGTTCGCCGCCCGGTCTCGCGGAGACAAAACTCTCTACTGTGACGCGGAAGTCGTCTAGGTCGCCACTGGAATATGTTCAGAATCCGTAAAGATTGATGGTGTCGCCTGACGAGGTACCCGCAAATCACCCTTCAGGATGATCGATGCGGCGGCGGCCACGGCTATGATGCCGAACATGCTGAAATGGCTAACGTCCTTCGCCAGGATCGATTTCGCTCCCGCGCACCGCCAACCGTCGGCGCCACGCGTGCTGATCGCTTCCGCCGTGTCGATCGTCGGGTCACTGATCGCCGACGCGGTCATCGTCGCGATCGGCGAGGCGCTGTGGCCCGGCACCAAGGGCTATACGCACTTCGCGTTCGCGGACTACGGCAAGCTCACCGTGATCGGCGTAGTGATCGCCTGTATCGCCTGGCCGATCGTCACGCGTGTGAGCGCGGCCCCGCGCTGGCTGTTCCTCAGGCTCGCGGTCCTGGTCACGCTCGTGCTTCTGCTTCCCGACGTGTACATCCTCTACAAGGGCCAGCCCGGCGACGCGGTCGGAGTGCTCATGGTGATGCACCTGGCGATCGGCGTGGTGACGTACTACGCGCTGGTGTGCATCGCGCCGACGCGCGAACCCGGCCGCATTCCCGAGGCCGGCCGGGCAGTCGAGGCCGCACCCGCGAGGGCGTCGCGGTTCTAGCGCGCCGACTCAACCGCCGCCCTGTAAGGGGAAGGGGTTCGTTGTCGGGACGGCTGCCCGTGGGGCGCCGGTTGAGGGCACGGGCAAACCGCTTGTCGGAACCTTGACTCTCCTGCGGTGTGTTCCCCGGACGAATCCACGAACCGAATCTCCCCGTCAGCCCAATTCCGCTGGAGGCCACACAGATCCAGCCAAAGTGACGGGAAGACGTGAACCTCCCGAGGGCTTGTGAAATGTCTTAGTCCATTGATCTGCTTTCGCGAAATCCTTAGGACGGAACGGGCCGCCGCGGAAGTCCGGCCGTGAAGCCTGACTCGCGCGGCGGCGTTGTCCTCGCCGTGATCGATCGTGGAGCCCTGACTAGCTGGGCACCATGATCGCTGCACTACCTGGCACGGCTCACTGCACTGCTCACTGCACGACTGACCACACGAAGGTGGCCGACCCGGAGGCTCCTTCCGTGTCTTTCGCCGTCACCGTGACCGTGTAGGTCCCGAGCGTGCTGCTGGAACCGGAGATCGTGCCGTTCGACGCGATCGTGATGCCGGGCGGCAGCCCGGTCGCGGTGAATGTAGGGGTCTGAGACGTGTTGGAGTCCACGGCCTGCATGGCGAAGGAGACCGCCGCGCCCTTGGGGCTGCTGTAGCCGAAGGGGTTGACCACGCCGACCGTCTCCGCGCCCGGTACGCCCGAGTTGGGCGTGACGTTCGCACTGACCGCCGTGTTGGCCAGCGAGACGCCCGCGCTCGATGCGCCCGCGGCGATCTGCCCGGTCAGCGTCTGGGCCAGGCTGGTCGAGCCGGTCAGCGGCAGGTTGTCGGAGGCGTCCCCGACCTTGATCGAGTAGGTGCCGGCCTGGGCCTCCCACTGGTTGTCGGTCGGCGACCAGGAGGCCAGGTCGTGGATGGTCAGCGGGAAGGACACCGTCGCGGCCTGCCCGGGGTTGAGCGTTACGCGCTGGAAGCCCTTGAGCTGGTTCGGCGGGTCCTGACTGGCGGCCGGGTCGCCGACGTACAACTGCGCCACGTCCGCGCCGGCCACCGACCCGGTGTTGGTGATCGTCGCGGTGGCCGTGGCGTTCCCGTCCGCGTTGAAGGCGCCGATGTTGAGGTTGGAGAAGGAGAACTTCGTGTAGGAGAGCCCGAAGCCGAACGGGAACGCGGGCGTGGTGTTCTGCGACTGGTACCAGCGGTAGCCGATGTCGACGCCCTCGCTGAAGTTCACCCCGGTCGAGGTGCCCGGCCACTGGGCGGTGGTCTGCGCCGGCACCTGGCTCAGGCTGGCCGGGAAGGTGACCGGCAGCTTGCCCGAGGGGTCGACGGTGCCGAAGATCAGCGCGGCCGTGGCCGCCCCGGTCTCCTGGCCGCTGTACCAGTTCGCGAACACGCCCGCGACCGAGTTCAGCCACGGCATGACCACCGGGCCGCCGCTGCCGACGATGACGATGGTGTTCGGATTGGCCGCGGCCACGTCCGCGATCATCGTCTCGTCGGTGCTGGACAGGTCGAGGGTGGTCAGGTCGGACTCCTCGCCCTCCGGCAGGGTGACGTCGACGATCGCGTCGGTGGCCGCCTTCGCGGCGGCGACG
>NZ_DASZKT010000230.1:0-108858 GCF_035552695.1 Actinospica sp. | reverse complement strand
AAGTCGTATACGGCGGCGTTTGTGATCAGTGCGGGGTGTTCGCCGATCTGGGGGGACACGCTGGCGGTGACCGGTGATCCGGCGATGGATCAGGAGATCGCGACGGCGAAGGCGGACGGCGCCACTCCGATCGTGTCGTTCGGTGGGGCGGGTGGTACGGAGCTTGCGATGGCGTGTACGACGGAGTCGAGTTTGCAGGCGGCGTATCAGTCGGTGATCACCCATCTGGGTGTTTCGCATATCGACTTCGATATCGAGGGTGCGCCGTTGGACTACACGAGTGACAACAACCTGCGGTTCCAGGCGATCGCGGGGCTGGAGGCGGCGAACCCGGGGCTGGTGGTGTCGGTGACGTTGCCGGTGTTGCCGAGCGGGCTGGCCGCGGACGGTGTGGCGTTTTTGAGTCTGGCGAAGCAGGACGGGGCGCGGATCGATCTGATCAATGTGATGGCGATGGACTACGGGTCGTCGTTTACCGGTGACATGGGTCAGGAGGCGATCTCCGCGGGCCAGAGCACGTTGGTCCAGGCGCAGGCGGACTGGCCGGGTGACACGTACGCGAACATCGGGATCACCCCGATGATCGGGGTCAACGACACGTCGTCGGAGGTGTTCTCCGCCTCCGACGCGCAGGCTCTGGTCGGTTGGGCTGATTCGGCGCATCTGGGCCGGCTCGGGTTCTGGTCGGTCGACCGGGACCAGCCGTGCACCGGGTCGGTCTCCGGACTGCCGTCGTGTTCGGAGATCTCCCAGAACGCGCTCGACTTCACCAAGATATTCGACAGCTACAACGGCTGACCCGACCAACCGGTACAGCCGCCGGTAGAAGCGGCTGACCGGTGCACACGCGCCGGGCCCCGGGATGCGCCCCGAGGCCCGGCGCGTTGCAATGGAGCCATGCTCACCGCACTCCAGCGCCGCAAGCTCCAGTTGCGGTTCGCGCTGCTCGACACCGACGGCAACGGCTACCTCTCGCAGCGGGACTACGACCTGGTCACCCTGCGGCTGTGCGCGGCGTTCGGACACCTGCCCGGCACCCCGGAGTACGAGCGGGTGCACGAGGCGTACCTCAAGCTCTGGGAGCAGCTGCGCGCCCTGATGGACGCGGACGGCGAGGGCCGGGTCTCGCTGGACCGGTTCATGGACGGCTGCGAGCGGCTGATGCGCGAGGAGAAGCAGCCGCCCGCGCACGACCCGGTGGACCTCATCTTCGACATGGTGGACGCGGACCAGAACGGCGTCATCGACCTCACCGAGTTCACCAAGTGGATGCACGCGTACGGGGTCGGCGCGCAGGACACCGTCGAGGCCTTCGACCTGCTCGACTCGGACGACGACGGGGTGCTCAGCAGGCCGGAGATCGGCGCCGCGGCGCAGGCCTTCTACGCCTCGACCGATCCGGCCGACGTCGGCAACTGGCTGTTCGGGCCGCTCTGAGCCCGACCCGAGCCCGCGGTCGGCCCCTCCGCTCCCGCGCCCTAGTGACCATGCGCCGAAGCGGCTACGCTGTGCCTCGTAATAGCTGAGGAAGGGCGTGGGTAGTGACCGAGCAGGCCGCGCAGACGGCGGACACGGCGGCGGACGAGACGGCCGGGGAGACCAGGCCGGTCAGGGGCCGCAAGAACGGCCTGTACGGGCCGATCAGCGACGAGCTGGCCGCGAGCATGCGCTCCGGCTGGGCGGACACCGAGCGCGACGGGCTCGAGCCGTCGGCGCAGTCGCCGTACGCGGCCAAGCGGCGCAAGGCGCTGTCCGCGGCTTTCGCGGGAGAGCGTCTGGTGATCCCCTCCGGCAACCTCAAGGTCCGCTCGAACGACACCGACTACCCCTTCCGCGCCTCCTGCGACTACGTCTACCTGACCGGCGACCAGACCGATAACAGTGTGCTGATTCTCGAGCCGAAGGCCGACGGCGGGCACGACGCGGCGGTCTACCTGCTGCCGCGCTCGAATCGCGAGGACGGCGAGTTCTGGCTCAGCGGCTACGGCGAACTGTGGGCCGGACGTCGCAATTCCCTGACGGAAGCCGCCGCGATCCTCGGCCTGGACACGCGGGACTCGCGCCAGGTCGCCGAGCAGCTCGCCGAGGCGATCACCGCGAGCCCCGGCGTCGTCACCCGGATCCTGCGCGGCCACGACGCGGAGCTCGACGGCGTCGTGGACCTGCTGTCCGGTCGGGACGAGCAGGCCGGCGCGGAGCTCGACGAGCAGCTGCGGATCTTCCTGCACGGCCTGCGCCTGGTGAAGGACGAGTGGGAGATCGAGCAGCTGCGCAGCGCGTGCGCCGCGACGGCCCAGGGGTTCACCGACGTGGTGCGCGAGCTGAGTCAGGCCATTGCGACCTCGGAGCGGTGGATCGAGGGCACCTTCTGGCGGCGCGCCCGCGTCGAGGGCAACGACGTCGGCTACGGCTCGATCTGCGCCGCCGGACCGCATGCGACCACGCTGCACTGGGTGCGCAACGACGGCGCGGTACGCCCGGGCGAACTGCTGCTGCTGGACGCGGGCGTGGAGACGGACACCCTGTACACGGCCGACGTCACCCGTACCCTGCCGATCGGCGGCGAGTTCGACGAACTGCAGCGGAAGATCTACCAGGCCGTGTTCGACGCCCAGGAGGCGGGCATCGCGGCGGTCCGGCCCGGCGCGCACTACCGCGACTTCCACGCGGCGGCGCAGCGCGTGCTGGCCGAGCGGCTGGTGGAGTGGGGCCTGCTCGAGGGCCCGGCCGAACGCGTCCTCGAACGCGGCCTGCAGCGCCGCTTCACGCTGCACGGCACCGGCCACATGCTCGGCCTCGACGTTCACGACTGCGCCGACGCCCGCACCGAGGACTACGTGGACTGCGAGCTCGTGCCCGGCATGGTGCTGACCGTCGAGCCGGGCCTTTACTTCCAGCTCGACGACCTGACGGTGCCCGAGGAGTATCGCGGCATCGGCGTGCGCATCGAGGACGACATCCTGGTCACGGCCGGCGGCCGGGAGAACCTGTCCGCCGCCCTGCCCCGCACGGTCGCGGAGATCGAGCAGTGGATGGCCGCGCTGCGCGGCTGACCGTCACTCCTCGCCCTGCGGGTCCTCCTGGCCATCCTGGTCCTCCGGCTCGTCCATGTCCTCGCGGTCTTTGGGGTGCAGCAGGCGGGTGAGCTGCGGGAGCAGTTCACGGATGGCCCGGGTGTCGGAGTAGGGCAGGACGAGCGGCACGAGGCTGTAGAGCATGTCGGAGGCGACGCTGACGTCCATGTCGCGGGTCAGGGTGGCCGCGGAGGCGCCGTAGTCGAGGCAGAGTTCGAGTTCGCCGAGCATCGCGGCGACGAGGGCGGTCTCGGCGAGCACGACGGCGCGGGCTTTGACGCGGGCGGGGCCCAGGGACTCCACGGCCCTGGCGGCGTAGTCGGCGGCGCGCGGGTCCTGGATCAGCGCGGCGGTGTGCGCGGAGGCTGAGTACAGCCGGGCCCGGTCGAAGAAGCGGGTCCACGGCTGGCCGCCGTCGCCGGGGCGCGGGTTCGGCAGGTCGCCGGCCAGTTCGAGCGCGCGCTCCATCGCGGCCCGGGCGGCGTCGAACTCGCCGAGTTCCGCGGCGTGCAGCGCGGCCCGTGAGGTGGCCCACGCGGTGGCGCGCGGGTCGTCGGGGGTGTGCCGGCCGGCCGTGTGCGCGAGCTGCCATGCGGTGCCGGGGTCGCGGCGCCGTGCGGCGGAGTACGCCAGGCAGGTCAGGCTCGCGGCGAGCAGCGGCGCGTCGACCGTGCCCTCGGCCGCGCTGATCGAGGTGTCCCAGTAGCGGTGCGCGGACGCGGTGTCGCCGCGGTCGAAGGCCAGCCAGCCGGCGAGTGCCGCGCCGCGTCCGGCGGACACCATCAGGCGGCGGCGTACGCCTTCGTGCCGGGCGGCGGTGAGCAGCGCGGTCACGGTCCCCAGGTGCCGTTCCACGGTCGGCGCGAGCAGCCGGGACGGGCTGTGGTGCTGCAGGTCGAAGAGTCGGGCGGTCGCGCTCTCCACCAGTTCGGCGGTGCGCGAGTCGACCGTGGAGGGGTGGTCGAGGGCGTACCGCAGGCGGTCCATGGAGCCCTCGATCGAGCCGTTCGGCGAGTACTCCGTGAGGCCGGACATCGCGAACGCGGCGGACACCGGGGAACCGTGGCGGTCGTCCGTGCGCGCTACGGCGGCGCCGTCGGACGCGGCGGACAGGCCCGACTCGTCCGGCTGGATCTTGAACCCGAGTTCGCGCGCCGAGAGCCCGGTGACCGCCTGCAGGACCCTGAGATAGTCGGGCCTGCAGGCGGCGTGTTCACCGGTCTCCCACTTCTGCACGAGCCGCTTGGTGCAGTGGTTAGGCGCCCCCATGGCATTTCCGGCGGCGCGAATCGCTTCCGCGAACTGAGCTTGGCTCAGTCGCATCGCCTGACGCGCGCGACGGAGGGCCAGATTCGGGGTTCGTGGGAGAGGTCGCGTAGTCACGGCGGAAAAGTTATGGCCGAATTTCGGCCTTCACCCGTGACTTTAATTCAGAAGAGTGAGCGCCGACGCCGATCCGGCGCCTTTCGGTGCCCCTTTTGAAACCCGGCCCTGGAGCGCCCCCACCTGCATAGGAACCGTAGCACCTAGGTGCGATCGAAACTAGTTACGGTCGTAACTAGTTCGACTCTAGCTCCGACCTCTGCGACGTGCTTGAAAAACGGAGCGCGGGAATTGTCACGTGGACGAGTGGGCCTATCGCGACCGCGTAGACGATCGTGCCCAGGCCGACGTTGCCGCCGAGCAGCCAGCCGACCGCCAGCACGGACAGCTCGATTCCGGTGCGCACCAAGCGGATCGAGTGGCCGCGTGCGGCGAGCGCCGTGGTCAGGCCGTCGCGCGGGCCCGGGCCGAGGCCCGCGCCGATGTACAGGCCGGTGGCGACGGCGTTCAGGACGACGCCCGACAGGAACAGCGCCCAGCGCAGCCAGAGCCCGTGCGGGGCGGGGACCGCGGGGAGGATGAGGTCGACCAGTCCCCCGATGACGATCACGTTCGCGACCGTGCCGATGCCGGGCCGCTGCCGCAGCGGGATCCACAGCAGCAGCACCAGCGCGCCGACGATGATCAGCACCGTGCCGACGGCGATGCCGGAAATGCGCGCGAGGCCGGTGTGGAAGACATCCCACGGGTCCACGCCGACGCCGGGAGCGATCATCATCGCCTCGCTGACGCCGTAGAGCCCGAGGCCGATCGTGAGCTGTGCGAGCCGGGACACGGGACGCGTGCGCGGCCAGATCTCGACCTTCGTGTCGACGCCGCGGGAGGGGCGGGTGGCGTTCAGCGTGGCCATCGGTGGGCTGCCGTCCTCTTCGTCTCGTCGTTCACGTCATCGCGTCGTGCGGGTCTTGTCCGTGCGGCCCCGTTCTGCCATGCTGACGGAGAAGTGGACTGCGCAGGGATAGCCAATCCAAGGGAAGTGGACTGATGGACGGGGCCGCCTCCGTACTGGGGCCGGGGCAACTGGCCCGGCTGCTCGGACCGTGGCGGGTGGTCGGCGACTCGAGCCGGCAGCCGGCCAGGCTGGCGCTGGCCGAGCGGATCAGGTCGCTGATCCTGGACGGGCGGATCGCGGTCGGCGCGCGGCTGCCCGCGGAACGGCCGCTCAGCGAGGCGCTGCAGGTCAGCCGGACGACGATCACCGCGGCGTACACGCTGCTGGTCGAGCAGGGGTACGCGGCGGCGCGCCGGGGCTCCGGCACGTTCACCGCGCTGCCCGAGCGGCTGCTCGCGCGGCCGACCGGCGGGTTCCGGGACTCCGAGAACCCGGACCTGATCGACCTGAGCTGCGCGGGGCCGGCGGCTCCGACCGCCGAACTGCGCGCGGCGACGGCCTGGGCCGCGGACCGGCTGCATCTCGAGTCCGGCAACGCCTTCCGGCCCTACGGACTGCCCGAACTGCGCGAGGCGGTCGCGGAGCGGTACACGGCGCGCGGCCTGCCCACCGAACCCGGCCAGATCCTGGTGACGGCGGGGGCGCAGGGCGCGATCAGCCTGGTGGCCAGGCTGCTGGTGCGCCAGGGCGACCGGGTGCTGGTCGAGGGGCCCACGTACGCGAACGTGATCGACTCGTTCACCGCCGCGCGCGCCCGGCTCTACCCGGTGCCGCTGGACGAGGCGACCGGCTGGCTCGACGGCGCGAGCGGGCGGATCCCGATGGCGCAGGCGGCCTCCCGGCTCGCCCCGCGCGTGGTGTATTCGATCCCGCATTTCCACAACCCGACCGGCATGCTGATGCCGCCGGAGCACGCGGGCCAGCTGGCCCGCGCGGCCCGACGGGCCGGGGCCTGGCTGCTGGCCGACGAGACGATCACCGACATCGCGCTGGACGTGCCGGTGCCGCCGCCGTTCGCCGCCGGCGTCTCCCCCGCCGACGCGGAGCGGCTGCTGGTGTGCGGTTCGCTCGGCAAGTCGTTCTGGGGCGGGATCCGCGTCGGCTGGCTGCGCGCGCCGAGCCGCGTCGTGCACGAGCTCGCGGCGGCGCGGGCGTCACTGGACCTGGCGTCGCCGGTGATCGACCAGCTGATCGCCGTCGCGGTGCTGCGCGAGGGCATGGGGGTGGACGAGGCGCGCCGCGTGGAGGCCCGCGCCGGGCGCGCCGTTCTGGAGGCCGCGCTGCGCGAGTGGACGCCGGACTGGACCTGGCACACGCCGCCCGGCGGGCTGAGCCTGTGGGTGCAGCTGGCGGAGGGCGAGGAGTCCACCTCGCTGGTCTACCGCGCGGGCACGCACGGTCTGGTGCTGCAGAGCGGGCCGCGCTTCGGGGCGGACCCGGGGACGTACGAGCGGTTCCTCCGGCTGCCTTACTCGCAGACCCCTGAGATGCTGCGCGAGGGGATGCGCCGACTGGCGGCGGCGCGTACCGCGCTCGGGCCGGTGCGCGCCTCGGAGGCGCGGCGGGACCTGGTGGCCTGACTCCGGCCGCACAGCCCCACCGCGCAGCCCGCAGCGTGCGGCCTCGGCTACTGGATGGTGATCGTCGTCCAGACGCCGAGGTGGATCCGGTCGCCGCGGTTGACCGGGATCTCGGTCTCCGCCTCGAGCGGCTCCTCGGCCTCGTTGAGCCGGGTGCCGTTGGCCGAGCCGAGGTCGACCACGACCCAGCCCTCCTCGTGCCGGAGCAGCTGCGCGTGCAGGTGCGAGACGGCCGGGTCGAGCGGCGGGCCGGTCAGGTCGATCTCCGGGGCCAGCCCGCGGCTGGACGAGGCGCGGCCGACGCGGATCGGGCTCTGGTCGAAGGTGAACCGGCGCTCGTGCGGATACTTCGGGAACGGGAATTCGGACTCGATGATGTCGCCGCGCTCGATCTGCGCCTTGTAGTAGTCGCGATCAGCGTTGACCAGGAGGGTGAGCTCGGCGGTCAGCGCGGCGGTCGGCGACAGCACCGAGGCCAGGCTGACGGCGGTCCCGGGCTCGGACTCCGTCTCGGCTTCGGCCTCCGCCTCCTCGATCTCAGTGGTCGAAGGCGCCTCGGGCGACGGGACGGCCTCGGGCGCGCCGGCAGCGGCCTCCGCCTCGGCGCGCGCGATCTCCGCGTCGAGGTCGAGGCCCCGATCCTGGCCCTGGCTGCCGGCGCCGGAGTCGGGCTCGTCCGGTTCCGGCGCGGGCTGCTGCCCGGCCGGGGGCACGCCCGGGGCCACCGTGACCTCCGGCATGGCCTCGGCGAGGTCGAAGTCGTAGCCGCACTCCTCGCAGAAGCGGCCGTTGCGCTCGGCCTGGCAGACCGGGCATCCGCCGCCGGACCCGCTCGGCGCCGCCGCGGGCCGCGGCGCGGTGGCCGTGACCGCCGCCGCCGCCGGGACGGACGCGACCGACGCCCCGGCCCCGGCGGACTCGGCGGCGATCACCAGTCCGCAGGTGTCGCAGTAGTCGCTGGCCTCGGACTCGTGGCCGGCCGGACATCTCGCCATCGCCGCTCACTCCCTCGTTGTCAGCTCTTAGCCGGATATTGACAGTTGCGGTTCTTGCCGACTCATGTGTTACGGCCCCTCAGCCGTTATTGCGGTTCTTGCCGACCCGCGCGGTGCGGGTCGAGCGGGTGTCCAGGGTCATCTCGTCGGCGTCGGAGACCCGCGACTTCAGCCGCACGGTGCCGGTGGCCGGGTCCTCCACGTCCACGACCTTGGACAGCAGCAGCGCGGTCTCGTCGTTGCCGGACTCGGCCGCCAGCTTGACCGCCCGGCCGAGGCGGGCCGTCGCGGTGTCCAGGTCGCCGTTCTTGCGCGCCTCGAGACCCTCGCGGATCGCGTCGGCGAGCTCGGTCTGCCCGGTGTAGTCGGCGACGGTCCGGTCGATCCGGCCGGTCTGCGCGATGTCGTCCGACCAGGTCGCCTTCACCAGGCCCTGGCCGAGCGTGGTGGCCTGGCCCGCACCGTCCACCGAGACCAGGCTGACCCGTCCGGCCAGCATCTCGTCGCCCACCGATCCCGGCCGCACCTGGACGCAGACCTGGTAGTCGCGGGACTCCGCGCCCCACGCGCCGGTCGGATAGTCGCCGGTCAGCGGGTTCGGCCCCGGGGCACGTCGAGCGCTGAGATCCACGATCTGCGGCGCGACCTGCTTGACGAACTTGATCTGCGCGCCCTGCGGGGCCCACAGCCGCAGCCGGACGTCGCCGACCGCCTTGCCCATCGCGTGCTCGATGATCTGCTGGAAGTCCGTGGCGAGCCGGGTCGGGTCGGCCACGATGTCCACGGTGCCGAGCAGCGCCGTCGACACGCGGCGCAGCTCGGCGACCACCCAGTCGGTGCCGATGCCGCGGCAGTCGCAGGTGAACCGGCCCTCGCAGCGGGACAGGGCGGCGGCGAGATCCGAGGGCTCCTCGTGCTCGTCCTTGCCGTCGGTGAGCAGGATCGCGTGCCGGATCGCCTGGTCGTGGCCGGTGAAAAGCCGGTCGGCCAGCGCCAGCCACTGGCCCATCGCGGTGCCGCCGCCCGCGGTCAGCCGGGACACGGCGGCCTTGGCCGCGGCGCGCGAGGAGGCGTCCGCGGGCACCAGGTACTCGGTGCCGGGGAAGACCATCCGGGCCACGTGCGTGCCGGCGACGACGGCGAATGGCACGCCGTCCCGGATCGCGTCGATCGCCGCCTCGGTGGCCCGCCGGGCGGCGGACATCTTGGTCGGCGGGTAGTCCATCGAGCCCGAGCAGTCGACCATGATCACCTGCGCGGCGCGGGTGTTCGGCGCGCCGCCGTAGGCCGCCGCGGACTGCACCGAGACGATCGCGTTGACCTCCGCCGCACCCTCCGACAGATACTCGTTCTGGTAGACGTTGACGCTGAACTGCGGCTGCGCGCTCACGCGGTCACCTCGCCGGCGCTCGGGACGCGCGTTCGCGCAGGCACTGTGTTCATTGGTTCGCTCGCAAGCTCGCTCACGACTGGATCCCCTCACTCAGGCTGCTGATCTCGCCGGTCGGCTCCCCGCCGGCCGGCTCCGGATGCCGCGTGGGCCAGGGCGCGAGCACGGCGGTGATGTTGTCGTGGCCGCCGCCCTCCAGGGCGACGGCGGTCAGCGCGGACGCGGCGGGCAGCAGCCCGCCGAAGCCGCCGGCGGCGACCCTGGCCAGGTCCGCCGCGGCCGGGAGGTAATTCCACAGACCGTCGCTGCAGGCGAGCACCAGGCCCGGGCCCTCGGGCAGGAAGACGCGCAGGTTGGCAGGCTCCTCGGGGGCGCCGGGGCCGAGCCAGCGCAGGATGGTGTGCGCGAGCGGGGACTTGAACGCCTCCTCCTCGGTGAGCGTGCCGTCCGCGATCATCCGGCCCGCCCAGGAGTCGTCCAGGGTCAGCACGAGGGAATCCTCAGGATTCTGATCCAGCCAGTAGACCCGGGCGTCGCCGACCCAGCCGACGGTGATCCCGTGCTCCGAGGCGACCACCGAGACCATGGTGCTGGCCCGGCCGTTGGCCGCGTCCGTGGGGTCGGAGGGCAGCGCGACCACGGCCTTGTGCGCCTGCTCGAAGGCGCCGAGGGTGGCCGACTGCGGATCCTCGCCGCGGCGCAGCGCCAGCACCAGGTGCTCGCGCGCGGTGTGCACGGCGGTGGCCGAGGCCGTCTCCGGCTTGTAGGAGGTGGACACGCCGTCGCAGACCACCGCGACGACGGTCGGCGCCTCGCCGGTGGCGCCGATGACCGCGAAGGCCATGTCGTCCTCGTTGCGCGAGTGCCGCAGGCCGCGGTCGGTGACGCCGGCCACCGCGCCGAGGTCGCGCTCGTAGTGGTCGCGCGGGTCCGGCTCCGGGGTGCCGCACACGTCGCAGTACCCGTCGGTGAACGACTCGCCGGCGCAGTCCGCGGTGCGGCAGGGGCCGCCCGTCGGCGCCACCGGTTCGGAGCGGCGTACCAGCAGGTCGGCACCGCACTCCTCGCAGTAGCCGTCCTCGGGCGCGACCTCGGCCCCGCAGGACGGGCAGCTCGGCCAGGCCGGCCCCGGCTCGGCGGTCGGCGACTCGACCGTCTCGGCGAGGGTCTCGTCGAGGCCCGCCGCGGCCGGCTCCGGCTGTTCGGACTCTGTCACGTCCACGTCCTTATTCATGAGCTGTCATGACTACACCCACGTCCGGGGTCCTACGACACGGTTGGCGCGGTCCATGGTCACACCCACGTCCGCGGCCGGACCTGGTTGGCGGAGTCGACCATCGCGATCCGGCCGGAGCGGCTCTGCGCCATCCGCGCCCGGGTCCGGTACGAGTGCTCCAGCGCGCCGCGCAGCCCGTCCTCGGTGAGCGCGGCGCCGAACAGCGTGCGGTCGGCGACGGTCGCCGCGTCGTGCAGCCGCCAGGTCAGCGCCCCGTCGAGCACCTCGCACACCAGCGACTCGTGCATCTCGCCGTCCAGGCCGAGCGCCTCGACCCGCTCGCCCAGCCGGGCCAGCTCGGCCGGGTCGGCCCAGTCGGCGAATCCAGGGGAGTCCAGCCGCGCGCGCACGGCCGCGACCTCGGCCGAGGTGCGCTGGATGGCGATCTCCGGGATCTGGCCGAGCACCTCCACCGCGCCCGCGTGGTCCTTGGCGCCGATCCGCAGCCGGGCCAGGGCGAAGGCCGCGGTCACATAGGACCGGTCCACGCTCCACACCAGCTGGTAGTAGCGCAGCGCGTCGGACAGCTGCCCGGCCTGCTCGGCGGCGATCGCGATGCCCAGCTTGGGCGCGAGCTCGCCGGGCAGCTCCGCGTAGCACTCCTCGAACTCGGCCCGCGCCTCGAGCCCGTCCCCTCGGCAGAGCGCGATCATGCCCTGGTACCAGCCGACCCGCCAGTCGAACGCGTCGACCGCGGCGATCTTGCCGAGCCGCCGCTGCGCCTCGTCGAAGTTGCCGATCTCGATCGCGGCGCGCACGACGCGGTAGTGCACCTCGGGCGTCGGGCTGCGCAGCTCTCCCAGGACCCTGATGATCTGGTCCGCCCGGCCGCCCAGGGTGTTGAGATACCCGAAGTTGGGGTCGCTCGGATCCGGCAGCGGCAGCGGCAGCGCGGCGGCCAGCTGCGCGCTGGTCGGCGCGTCTGCATGGGTCACGCCCTCGGTGCCGCCCGAGTACCGCTCGGTGGTGAACAGCGTGGAGACCGCGGGCTGCTGGTCGCCGCGCTCCAGGGCCACGACCTCGCGCAGCACGCCGGTGAGCTGGATGGCCATCTCGGCGGCCGAGGAGAAGCGCCGCTCCCGCTTCGGGTTCGTGGCCCGGCGCAGCGCCCGGTCGAAGGACTCGAAGCGATGCAGCACCGGGACGGACTCGCGGTTCGGCAGCTTGTAGGCGAAGTCGCGCTGGTAGCCCTTGAAGTCGAAGGCCAGCACGGCCAGCATCCGGCCGACGGTGTAGAGGTCTGATTCGACGCTCGGCCCGTCCGTCTCCAGCTCCGGCGCCTTGTAGCCCTCGGTGCTGTAGATGTCCGACTCCTGGTCGTCGAAGGCCATCACCGCGCCGAGGTCGATCAGCTTGAGCTGCTCCTCGGACTGGATGATGTTGTCCGGCTTGAAGTCGTTGTAGAGCAGGCCGATCGAGTGCAGGTAGCCGAAGGCCGGCAGGATCTCGATGGCGAAGGCGAGCACCTGGGCCAGCGGCAGCGACTGCCCGACGTTGGTGTCCTTGTAGTCCAGCGCGATCTGCTTGAGCGACTTGCCGCCGACGTACTCCATGACGATGTAGTCGCCGCCGTCGTGCTGCACGAAGTTGTAGATCTTGACGATGTTCGGGTGCTCGACCTCGGCGAGGAACTGCCGCTCGGCCACGGCGGCGGCCAGCGCGGCCTCGTCCCCGGTGTCCAGCAGGCCCTTGAGCGCCACCCAACGGCCGGAGACGTTGAGGTCTCTGGCCAGGTAGATCCAGCCGAGGCCGCCGTGCGCGATGCAGCCGAGCACCTCGTACTGCCCGGCCACCAGGTCGCCCTCGACGAGCTTCGGCTCGAAGTCGTAGGACGTGCGGTCGAAGGCGCAGAAGCCCTTGGTGCGCCCCGGGTGGCCGTTCTTGCCGCGGCCGACCGGCTTGCCGCAGTTCGAGCAGTAGCGCTTGTGCTCGGGCACCTCGGGGTTCTCGAGCACGGCCTCGCTCGGGTCGCGGTACTCGATGCTGGGGATCTCCACGATGCCCAGGCCGAGGCCGCCGCGGCCGGTGCTGCGCGAACCGCGGGTCGATCCGCTGCCGTGGCTGGTCGCGCGGGCGGACAGCGCGGAGCCGCGGGTGCGGCCGGTCGAGGTGCGCCCGGAGCCGCGCGCGGACAGCGAGGACGAGGTGCGGCCCGAGGTTTCCCGGCCGGTGGCCTGCGCGGGCACGCCGATGCCGCCGCCCTTCGCGGCCAGACCGCAGGTGTCGCAGTAGCCGTCCGCGATCGTTCCGCCGCAGCCCGGCCTGGTGCACAGGTCCGCCGCGGGCGGGGCTTTCACTGTCGCCGTCGCCGTCGGGGCAGGTGCCTTGGCCGCGAGGCCGCAGGTGTCGCAGTAGCCGTCGAGGATCGTTCCGCCACAACCGGGCCGGGTGCACCGCATACCAGCCATCATTCCATTCCTCCCCGATTTAGTGCGTGGCTCGTGATCAGGACTGCGGTTGATCAAGAGCGAGCACTGCCTTCTGGTACACGCCGAGCGCACGCGTGGCCGCCGCGAGGTCGCAGGGTTTGGTCCACAGCAGCTCACGGGCGGTCTGATAGTACGCCTCAAGGGGCTGGCTCTCCGCCGCCCCCTTGCGGGCCGCGCGGACCCGGTAGGCCTGCAGCCTGCCGCGGAGTTCCTCGCGCCGTTCCAGCAGGCCGGACATGAGTTTCTCGACCTTCGCGGCCGCTGCCAGGGCGGCGTCGAGCGCGTCGGCCAGGATGCCGGCCTCGGTGGCCAGCCGCGCCCACTGGCCCTGCACGCGCAGGGCGTCGAGGGCGGCGAGCCGGGCCCGCAGCGCGGGCGCCTGGGTGGTGAACGCCGGGAGATTCTCTATCAGGATTTTGTCGCGGACGGTCTGCGCGACGGTGCGCTGGCCCGCCTCGACCTGGTCGACCCGCTCCACCAGCTGACGCAGGTGCTCGGTGCCGCGGTCGTAGTCGGCGCGCAGGTCGGCCTGGTGCGCGGCGGCCTCGGCGACGACGCCGATCTGCCGGTCGATCTCGGCGAGCCGGCCCGGGAACGGGGATCCGGCGGCGCTCAGCCCGAGCGGGTCGGCGAAGATCTCGCGGCGCAGCGCCGAGTAGCCGTCGATGAGCCCGGCGACGGCCGTGTTCACCGAGCGGTCGCCGATGCCGCGGGCCGTCTCGCCGAGCCGCTTGAGCCGCTCCTGCACCGGGTCGGCCGCCGCGAACAGCCGGTTCCAGGCCTCCTCGGCCTGCGCGATGAAGTCGGCGGCGAGCTGGTACTCGGTGTCCATCCGGTGCAGCGTCTCGGTCAGCGTCGCGGTCTCCGAGATCGCCGAGGGGCCGAGCAGGGTGCGCTCGGACAGGGCGACGGACTTCGTGGAGAGGGTGATCGACGGCCCGCGCACCAGCTTCGTGATCGCGGCCAGGTCCTCGGGCCGCGGCTTGACCCGGCGCCCGCGGATCTCCCTGGCCCGGTTCAGCACGTCCTGGTACGCGGTGTAGTCGTCCCAGAGCGCCGCGATCTTCGTGCTCACCCGCTGCCAGCGCTGCGCGGTCGTGCCGGACAGCGGCGCGCTCTCCAGCAGCTTGTAGGAGTTGTACTCGGTCAGCTCGACGAGCGCGTCCGAGACCCGCCCGGCGTCGGCATCGAGCCGGGCGAGCTCCCCGTCCACGTTGTCCCGGGTGAGCGGGACGAGCGGGCTGAATTCTGCGTACTGCGGCATGCGTCCTCGGGCTCGTGCTGGGGCGGTCGACGCTGTCTAGTTCGAGTATCGCGCACCGGGCGGGTTGGCGGCTCCCAGGCTTCCGGCGAACCAGTGCGAGTACGACGCGGCCCAACCCCCGTCCGCCTCGTAGTGCGCTAGCACGCCGTTGACATAGCCCTCCAGATCGGTCTCCCCGTGCGGCACGGCGATGCCGTAGGGCTCGGTCTCCAGCGCGGCGGGGAGCACCTCGAGGTTGGGATCCTGCTGCGCGAGACCCGCGAGGATGGTGTCGTCGGTGGAGATCGCGGAGACCTTGTTCTCCTCCAGCAGCACCAGGCAGTCGCTGATGTCGGTGACCTGGATCGCGACCGGCTTCGAGGCGGCGTGCTGGATCAGCGAGATCGAGGTGGAGCCGGACTGCGCGCATACGTTCTTGCCGCCGAGGTCCGCCAGGCTCTGGTACCCGGAACCCTTCTCCACCAGCACCTTCTGGCTCGCGTTGTAGTAGACCGCGGAGAAGCCGACCTTGCTGAGCCGGTCGCAGGTGATGGTCATGGTGTCGATGACCATGTCCACGGTGGTCGGCGCCGTGAGGTCCGGGATGCGCCTGTCGGTGCTGAGCGCGACGAACTGCACGGCGTTCGGGTTGCCGAACAGCGCCTGGGCGATCGCGTGCGCCAGGTCGATGTCGAAGCCCTGCTCGACGCCGTCCGAGCCGAGATACCCGGTCAGGTACTGGTCGGCCGCGACGCCCACCTTCAAGACGCCCCGGCTCTTGATCGCGGCGACGTCCTTGCCGGTGGCGTCGCTCGCGGACGGCGCCGGCGACGAGGCGTACACATTGCAGCTCCCGCTGCTCGCGGCCGGCGGCGCGGGCGGAGCCGTGGCGCCGAAGGCCCCGGCGGGCGCGCTGGGCTGCGCGGAGGTGAAGCCCGTGCCGGGATCGGCGCACGCGCTGACCGTGGCCAGTGCCAGCACCGTCACACCGAGAGCCCTCGATATCCGTCTCATTGTCTTCCCCTCGGAGATCACCGGAACTCCGCCAGCCGCCGGTTGACGCCGTAGGCCGCGGCCGCCGCACCCAGGATTCCGATCCCCAGGGCCAGCGGGAACGCCGCGCCGCCCGCGTACTCCGACGCGACGTTGGACATGTCCTGGTCGAACTGCGCCTGATCAATGGCGGCGACCTTCAGCAGATCCGCGCGCAGCGCGCCGACGGCCGGCTCGCAGCCGCCCCCGCCGACGTTCGCGCCGCTGCCCACGGTCTGGGTAATCGCCTGCTGATAATTCCCGGCGTTCGCGAGCTTGATCACGTTCTGCGCGCACGTGTTGAGCGTGCCGTACGCGTTCGCGACGTCCACCTGCCGGGCATCGCCGCGGTTCTCGGGACTGGCGGCGGCGAGGGCCGACGCGGCGGCACTGGCGTCAGCCCCCTGATCCTCGCCGCGGTCGATCTGCTGCAGCGCGACGTACGTCTCGGCGAGGGAGAGCTCTGAGGTCTGCGTCTGCGCCGCGGCCAGGCCCATGTAGTCGGTGCGCGCGCTGTTCCCCTCGAGCCCGACGGCGCCGGCGGCGTAGAGGCTCCAGACGAGCAGGACGACCACCGACAGGGCCGCACCGAGCAGGCCGAGGTTGAGCCGTCGCCGCGAGATGCCCGCGATGCGCCGGGAGACCGCCCACAGCGCGGCGATCGCGAGCACGCCGAGGACGAACTCCCACCACGGGAAGGCGGTGGACGAACCGAGCCCGCCGCTGGTCGCGCCCTGCTGCTCGGTCACCACGTGCCTGGTCTCGACGAGCATCGAGCCGGTCAGCAGCTCAGAGGCCTGCCGCAGGTACGCGCCCGCGACCGGGTAGCCGAGCCGGTTCTCGGCGAGCGCCTGGCCGATCATGCCGGCGTACGCGGGCAGTTGCTCGGCGACGGATCTCAGCTGCTCGGAGGCGTACGCGTCGCCGGTCACCCGCTGCGAGGCCGCGGCGAGCAGGTCCTCCGCCTGGGTGATGTCGTCGTTGTACCGCGAGGTGAACTGGCCCGGGGTCTCCGGGCCGATCAGCAGGGCCGTGGCCGCCGTCGCGTTGGCGTCGGCGAGGCTGTAGGAGAGGTTCTGCACCTCGGTGTAGAGCAGTTCGGTCTCGTGCGCGGTGCGCGAGGCGGAGGACTCCCGCCCGGCGAGGCTGAAGCCGGCGACCAATCCGACCGTGAGGACCGCCGCCACGGCCGCCACCAGCAGCAGCCAGAGCCGGGAGGGAGTTTCGAGGCGGGAGCTCCGCCCCGGGGACGCGCCCGTCATCCGTATCCGTCGCGCCATCGCCACAGCCACAGCCAGCCCCCACCTGTATGAAATCAATTCACTCGGTGGACACTCTAATCAAGCCGTGGCCTGGATGGCGCGCTCGCAGCGGGTTCGCTGCCGCGCTCGCTACCGCCGTCCGCTACTGCTCGGACAGCAGCGCGGGCAGCTCGCCGAGCGACTCGAGCCGGAAATCGGCCTTGGCGACCAGATCCGGATGCTCGCCGTGCAGGTAGCCCCAGGGACCGCGCCGGATGTGCGCGGTCCGCAGGCCCGCCTCCCACGCCGGACGCATGTCGTTGTCGAGCCGGTCGCCGACGTAGCAGATCTGCCCGGCCTCCAGGCCCGGGCGCAGTTCCCGGCAGACCTCGATGACCTTCTCGAAGAACCGCGGATCGGGCTTGCTGATGCCCCAGGTGTCCGAGGTGGTGACCAGGTCGACCGGCAGGTTCATCGACTCGAGCTTGCGGTGCGACTGCCTGGTCTGGTTCGCCGCGATCAGCACCAGGTACCCGGCCTCGTGCAACGCGGAGAGGGCGGGCCGGGCGTCCGGGTAGAAGTCCCGCTCGCTGTAGCCCTCGGGGCGTCCGGCCTCGGCGCGGGCGAGTCGCTCGCGCTCCAGGTCGAAGCCGGGTCTGAAGTACTCGAAGGCCTCCAGGTGGTCGCGTCCGGTGCGGACCACCCCGCCGAAGACGGCGGAGAAGGTGTGCCGGGGCACGCCGAGCCAGTCGGCCCAGCCGTGGTACTCGACGGTCTCGTCGACGAGGGTCTCCCCGACGTCGAAGACCACGGCCTCGACGGTGCGGGATCTCGGGGGCGCGACGGGTCTACCGGGGTCGTGGGTGAGGGTCACGGTGGTCTCCTTCCAACCGTGCACGTGCAGACGCACGTGCCGCAGAGCCGCTAGCAGCGTAACCATCGGAGCGGCCCGCCGTGCGGCGCTTACCCGAACGAGTGAAACATCGTTCGCCAGGCGGCGTGGGTGCCCGCCGCCTGCTGCGACCTTATAAAGGGGGGCGCACGTGGCGCCAGGCCTTTGCGCTGGTGTACGCCCCCTTTTACCTGTCGACAAGCAAGGTCCCGGCGCGCGCGGGCGGGCCGGGACCTGACGGGGTGTCACCTCACCTGCTGAAAGACAGGTGACGGTTGTTCAGTGTGAGGCGAGCGTGAGTTCAATCACCTTGACGACGACCAGAAGCGCCGACACGACGAGGTATCCGCGCAGCGCGCCCATGCCGAGCCGCGTGCCCTTGGACAGCTCCGCCTTGCCGAGCTCGGCCAACGGCGGCATCCGCCAGTCCTCGGCGCCGGTGCGGTCGAGCACGCGCGCCGGGCCGCGGCGGGCCAGCGCGTAGCCACCTACGGCCAGGCCGAGCACCACGAAGGCGACCATGATGCCGACGATCTGTCGGGCGTCGATGTGCGGGAAGAGCACCGAACTGGTCAGGATCACCGAGAGCATCACCAGCACGCCGAGCACGGTCGAGGTGAACAGGTTCGTGCGACTGCCGTTGACCCAGGGCCCGAGCACTTCCTTGTCGTTGCACAGCAGCAGCAGGAAGACCGAGGCCGAGGGCAGCAGCACACCGGCCATCGCCTGCACGCCGTTGGTGATCAGCCCCAGCGGCGCGTTCGGGATCAGCACGATGCCCGCGGCGAGCGCGATCACGCCCACGTACACGCCGTAGAAGCCCTTGGCCTGCTTGACCCCGCGGTGCAGCGAGTGGTTGACGCCGCACACGTCGCCGATCGCGTACGCGGTGGACAGCGAGACGGCGAAGGCGCCGATGATCGAGGCGTCGAGCAGCGCGATCGCGAACAGGATGCCGAGCACGTGCCCGCCCTTCGCCGCGATCGCGGTGGCCAGGCCCGAAGCGTCGGTGAAGTTCCCGTGGGCCGCGGTGCCCGCGGTGGCGGCGCTGGCGAAGCCGATGATCGCGGCGGCGCCGAGGACCACGATGCCGATGCCGATCCACAGGTCCGCCTTCTCGTACTTCAGGAAGCGGGTGGTGATGCGCTTGTCGATGACGTAGCTCTGCTGGAAGAACAGCTGCCAGGGCGCGACGGTCGTGCCGACGAGCCCGATGACGAGCAGCATGACCGTGGAAAGCTGCGAGGCGCCGCCGGGCATGGACGGGATCAGGAAGCCGGAGGCCATCGTGCCCGCGCTCGGGTGCAGCACCAGCGCGATCGGGATCAGGATCAGGCTGCCGAAGCACAGCAGCAGCGCCACCCGCTCGAAGCGCCGGAACGAGCCGGTGGACGCGGCGCCGATGACGACGGCCGCCGCGGCCAGGATCGAGGGCACCTTGGGCAGGCCGAGGTAGCCCACCGCGAGCGTGATCCCGATGAACTCGGTGACCAGTGTCAGGGCATTGAGCAGGAACAGGTCGATGACGCTGAAGGCGCCCCAGAACCTGCCGAAGCGCTCGATGATGAGCTTGCCGTGCCCCACTCCGGTGACGGCGCCGAGCCGGACGACCATCTCCTGGTTGACGTAGAGCACGGGCACGAGCAGCAGCAGCACCCAGAGCAGCGAGGTGCCGTAGTTCTGTCCGGCCTGGCCGTAGGTGGAGAACGCGCCGGCGTCGTTGTCGCCGCACATGACGATCAGCCCAGGGCCGACGACGGCGAGCAGCGTCTTGAGCTTGGGGCTCAGGCCGGTGCGGGGCGCGGTCTCGCCGAGCTTGATGGTGCCGAAGGCGCCCTTGATGTCGCCGACGTGCGCGTCGTCGAGGACCGCGGAGCGCGGCACCGTGACGGGGGCGGTGATGAGGTCGGTCATGAGGTCTCCTCTCCTCACGCCGCGCGCACGACCAAGCCAGGGGGTTTTGCAGTCAGAGAGGCAGCGCTCTCCTCTTGGCATGATCGAACGTACGGGTGCGAACAGGCGGCATGACGGCTAGGCGGCCGGAACGCCGTACGCGGGCACACGGGAGCGGGAGCGGCAGCGATGCGGGCACGCCGAGCGCGGCGGTCCCGTCATTGGGACGCCGTGCGGGAGGGTGCCGAGGCTGTGCTCGAAAGCTGATCCGGGTGCCGTGACGACGGGTCTCGGACGCGGTCGCGCGCACGCCGCAAACGGGTGGTGCCCGGATGGATCCCGAGTCCCGCGGAACTGTCTTCAGCCGAACGGCTGCGACGCGAGAGTCAGGAACGAGGGGCTGTCAGGGGCTTGCGAACGTGTGCGGGCCGGGGTTTCGGTCGGCCCGTATCATGACCGGGACTACTTGGTTCCATCGTTCGCCTCCCCTCGGCCGTGGCGCCGTTCGCGCCCCTCAGTTCGCTAAAGGCCCTTCAGGGCCGGGGCTACATGCCCTTGAGCTGGCGCAATTCTCCCACCCCCGCGACGGGTGCGTCAAGTTCATCTGCACATCTGCACAGACGCGAACCCTAAGAATCCTTAACTCAGGGAACCCTTGACGTCTCACTGGTCTACACCAATCATTTACTCACGACCCACAGAGGTCTAGTCCACTGTGCAACTACCGCAAGGCCTCAATGTAGAGACGGTGAGAGAGTGCGTATCAGGGAACGTAGAAGAGCCGCGGCGGCCGTCGCCGCCACCACCTGCCTGATGGCGGCGGGAGTGGCGGTGCTGGGCTCGAGCGCCCAGGCCGCCACGACGAACCTGCTGACCAATTCCGGCTTCGAGAGCGGGAGCCTGTCGGGGTGGACCTGTGACGCGGGCACCGGCGCGGCCGTCACCAGTCCCGTACACTCCGGCAGCTACGCCCTGTCCGGCGCGGCGACCGGTTCCGACGACGCGCAGTGCACGCAGACCGTCGCCGTGCAGCCGAGCACCGCGTACACGCTCTCCGGCTACGTCCAGGGCGCCTACGTGTATCTCGGCGTGACCGGCGGCACCGACAGTTGGACGCCGTCCGCCGCGAGCTGGCAGCAGCTGACGACGACCTTCACCACGACCGCGTCGCAGACCTCGATCCAGGTGTACACGCACGGCTGGTACGCGCAGGGGACGTACTACGCCGACGACCTGTCGCTGACCGGCCCGGCGGGATCCGGCTCGACCGCGACCGCCACGGCGTCGGCCACCACGACCTCCGCGTCCCCGACGGCGACCGCGACCGCCTCGGCCTCGGCCTCGCCGACGGCGTCCTCGTCCCCGACCGCGACCGCCACGACCCCGACGGCCACGGCCACCTCCGCCTCCCCCACCGCGACGGGCACCTCCACCGCCCCTGGCAGCGGCACCCCGCCGACCGGTGACGGCATCGTGACCACACCGAGCGGGCTCAAGGTCACCGGGAGCACCAGCTCCACGATCACGCTCTCGTGGACCGGTTCGACCGACAACTCGCAGACCGGCGACGTCCCCGCGTACTACGTGTACGAGGGCGGCGCCGTCGTCGCGACCTCGATGGGCACGAGCGTGACCGTCAGCTCCCTGGAGCCGAGCACCGCATACTCCTTCACGGTCTCCGGCTACGACGTGGCCGGCCACCAGTCGGCGACCTCGTCGGCCGTCAGCGCCACGACGCCGGCCGCGCCGTCGACCACCCCGAAGGTCAAGTCCGCGTACTTCGACCAGTGGGGCGTCTACGGGAACTCCTACTACCCGAGCAGCCTCGCCGCCTCGGGCGCCGCGGGCAAGCTGACCAACATCGACTACGCCTTCGAGAACATCTCGGACGCCGCGCCGTACCAGTGCTTCGAGACCATCAAGGCCGCGGACACCAACGAGAGCGACGCGAGCGCGGGCGACGGAGCCGGTGACGCGTTCGCCGACTACCAGAAGGAGTATTCGTCCAGCACCAGCGTGGACGGCAGCAGCGACGTCTACTCGCAGCCGATCAAGGGCAACTTCAACCAGCTGCGCGAGCTGAAGGCGAAGTATCCGAACATCAAGCTGATGGTCTCGATCGGCGGCTGGACGTACTCCAAGTACTTCTCCGCCGCCGCGGCGACGGCCGCCTCCCGGCAGGCCTTCGTCTCGTCCTGCCTCGACATGTTCATCAAGGGCAACCTGCCGGCCGGCATCTCCGGCGACCCGTCCGGCGGCACGGCCTCGGCCGCGGGCCTGTTCGACGGCATCGACATCGACTGGGAGTACCCGGCCAGCGCGGGCGGCCACACCGGCAACATCTACTCCGCGGCGGACACCGCGAACTTCACCGCGCTGCTGGCCGAGTTCCGCAGCGAGCTCGACGCCTACGGCGCGAGCGTCGGCAAGCACTACGAGCTGACCGCGACGCTGCCGGCCGGACAGGACAAGATCAACTTGATCCAGACCGACAAGATCGGGCAGTACCTCGACTACGGCAGCCTGATGGCCTACGACATGCACGGTTCCTGGGAGACCACCGGCCCGACCAACTTCCAGGACCCGATGACCCAGGCCTCGAACGACCCGTCCACCCCGGTCGCGCCCGGCAACCTGGACTACAGCGTGCAGACGGCGGTCACCGCGTACACGTCGGGATTGTCGGCGTACTCGATACCAGGCGGCTTCCCGGCGAGCAAACTCGTGCTCGGCGTGCCGTTCTACTGGCGCGGCTGGACCGGAGTCCCGGCAGGGAGCAACTCCGGGCTCTACCAGTCCGCCACCGGACCGAGCGCCCAGTTCAGCTACAGCGCGACGGCGGGCACGGCGTTCTACAAGGAACTGGCGTCGGCCGGCCTGGCGAACAGCACGTACGAACACTGGGACAGCACGACGGATTCGGCCTGGATCTACAACCCGTCCACCGACAGCTTCTACACCGGCGACACCGCGCAGTCGATCACCACGAAGGCCTCGTACATCACGGCCAACGGGCTCGGCGGCATGTTCGCCTACTCGCTGGAGGGTGACGACTCCTCCGGCACCCTCATCAACACCCTGGGGAGCAGCCTGCAGTAGGCAGGCCCACGGCCCGTCCCCTGCCACGCCCTCGCATCCGGCGTGGCAGGGGACGGTTTCATCGGCTCCTACCGATCAATCGGTTCTTACGGGGCGAAGGCGAACGGCAGCGCGTCCAGATCCAAGTCGCCCAGGCTCGGCAGGAGCGCGTCCGCCGCCGAGAGGTCGAGGTGCCTGCTCACGTCGTTCGGCACCGCCACGCAGCGCATCCCGGCGGCCTGCGCCGCCCGCACCCCGTTCGGCGAGTCCTCCAGCGCGATCGCGGCCGCCGCGGGCGCGTGAAGCCGCTCCAGCGCGAGAAGGTACACCGCCGGGTCCGGCTTCGTGCGCCGCACCTCGTCACCGGTCGCCACCGCGTCGAAGGAGTCGAAGATCCCCAGCCGCTCCAGGTTGCCCTGCACCCACCGCCGCGTCGAACTCGACGCAACCGCGAGCCCGATGCCGCGCAACTTCGCCTCCCCGAGCAGCGACAGCACGCCGGGGCGTACCGCTTCCCGGCCCATCAGCTCAACCTGCCGCGGCTTCCACTGCGCCCGCAGCTCCGCACGGTCATACGCGCGTCCGGTCTGCCGCCCCAGCTCGACCGCCGGATCCCATCCCGAGTCCGTGGACCCGATCACGTGCGCCCAGTCCCCCGTCGTCAGCGTCCCCCCGTACGCGGCGAACAACTCCTGCCACGCCCGGAACTCGGGCGTCTCCGTATCCAGGATCAGCCCGTCGAAGTCGAACACCAGCGCCCGCGGCGTCCCAGTAGCACCAGTAGTCACGCGCCGATCCTAGGGGCTGGCGCAAGGCCGAAGTCAAAGTGCGGTTCGCGCTCTGATGTCTGAATTGCCGTTGCCCGTTCGTGTGGTGTGAGCGCGATTGGGCGGTGTGGGGCGGTCGGCGCGTGGTCGGCTGGTCCGGTGAGCGACCGTAAGCCCTGTCCGAGCGATCTGTCCGACGCGGCCTGGGCGCTGATCGAGCCGGTGATCACGGCGTTGAAGGCCCGGTACCCCTCGCCGACCGGGCATTCGGGCCTCGTCCGACAAATTCGCTACCCGGCGGCCGGAGCGGCGTGATACACAAACCGACGTGCAAACCATCTTGGAGTTCCCCGAGGTCCTGCGGCTGATCGAAGACCGCTCGGTCGCGTTCCGCGCCGCGATCGCGTCCGCCCCCGACCTCGACGTCCAGGTCCCGACCTGCCCGGACTGGACGCTGCGCGACCTGGCGCAGCACCTGGGCGACGGCCGCCGCCGCCAGGCCGTCATCGTCGCGGCGGGCCCGGGCGCGGAGCCCCCGGCGAGGACGGACCCGAAGGGCGCCCCGACCGTGCCCCGCGACCGCGAAGCCCTGGACGCCTGGCTGGCCGCGTCGTTCGGGCTCATGCTCGACGCGATGCGCGAGGCCGGCCCGGACCGCGGCTGCTGGACCTGGTGGGGCCGCTCGCAGGCCCCGGAGACCAGCGGAGCCGTGGCCCGGCACCAGATCCAGGAGATCGCCGTCCACACCTACGACGCCCAGCTCGCCCAGGGCGCGGCGCAGCCACTGCCGACCGACGTGGCGGTCGAGGGCGTCGACGAGTTCCTGACGACGGTCTCGGCGACGAGCGTCCCCTGGCCGTTCAAGCCGGCGACCATCGACCTGCACGCGACCGAGGGCCGCGCCTGGCGCCTGACCCTCAACGCCGACGGCGTCCGCTGCGACGACCTCGCCGCGGACGCCGAGCCGGGCGACATGACGATGCGAGGCGCAGCGAGCGAACTGGTCCTCTACTGCTACGACCGCGTCCCGCTCGACGGCCTGGAGATCACCGGCGACGCCGAGCCGATGGAACAGCTCGCGAACTGGGACCCGAACGCGTAGAAGGCGAAAACGCGAAACGCACGTCAGGCGGCCGACCGCAGCCAGCGGTCGAGCACGTCACAATCCTCGACGAGCAAACCGAACGAAGGCTCGACGAAATGCAGCAGCGCGAGACCGGGATGGTACTCGGCCACCCACTCCCGGTCCGCGTCGGTGATCTCGTCATCGACGCGGGATACGCGGATCCGCGACCAGATTCAGCGGGACGAAGCGACGGGACTGCACTCCCAAAGCTCAAAGTCAAAGCTCAACTGTCGGCGTCTTCGGCCAGGGCCGTGCAGACCAGGGCGCTGTACTCGTAGAACTGCTCGAGCGAGATGAGCACGGCCATCGGCTCGCGGTGCCGACCGATCAGCACTGGCACCGCGTCTCGGCCGCCGTCTTTGAGTCGCGCGAGCACGAGAGGTAGCACCGTCCGGATGTCCGTGACGGTGATGGTCTCCAAGGTCGCGGAAGGTATGCGTCGGCTCACGTCTCACAACGTACGGCAGACTACGGCAGCACCCTGACGTACTTCCGGCGCACCGCCAGACGCCCCGCCAGGCGTCACTCGTGGCTCCGCCTCCCGCGCCGAGTACGACCCACTGGGATCCCAGTGGGTCGTACCGCCGAAGTGGTCCGGGCGCCGGGCTTACCGGTCGGGCTAGTGGTTCGGCAGCTGCCACGCGGTCACGTTGGCCGCGGCCTCGGTCTCGCCCGCGATCAGGCCGCTGTCGCTGATGTATCCGGCGCTGGCGGACTCTCCGCTGGTCGGCAGGAGGTTGATCGTCTTGCCGTGGTCCAGGACCAGCGATGCGAACACGCCGTTGTCATAGACGTAGGCGAGCATCTGGCCCCGGTCGTTGATCGCCACGGGCTGGTCCGCCCCGAGGGTGGTCAAGGTCCCGTCCTGCCAGAGGAAGCCTTCGTTGCTCCCGGTGCCGCCGGCCGCGTAGTAGCCCACGACCTGCCCCTCGTCATTGAAGCCGTTCGCGTCCGTGCCGACCGGGAGGTCGGTGGTCTTGCCGTGGTCCCACACATACGCGTAGATGGCAGATCCCGACGGGGTCTCGGCGTTGACGAGGACCTGGCCGCTGTCGTTGACCGCGAGCGGAACGCCCGGGCCCAGATCCACGACCTTGCCGTTGATCCACGCGACCGCTTCCGAGCCTCCGGAGGCGGTGCCGGCGTAGCCGATGACCTCTCCCTTCTGGTTGAGCCCGGTCGGGTCGGTGTAGGTCCCGCCGAGGCCCGGCAACGTGGTCATCTTGCCGTTCTGCCACATGACGGCGCTGGCGTTTCCGGCGGACGAGGTCACCGTGCCGACGATCCGACCGTGGTCGTTGATATAGCTGGCGATGCTGCTCTCGCCGGACGGGCCGAGGTCGGTCATCGTGCCGTTGTGCCAGACGAACGCCTGCGGCGTGTTGGGGAAGGTGTCGGTGCTGCTGTAACCGACCACGTCGCCGTGGTTGTCGACGGCTGTGGCGTCGGCGTAGTCGGCGCCGGGCAGCTCACCCAGGTCGGTGATGGTGCCCGCGTGCCAGATGAACGCATGGGCCAGGTTGTTCACGTTGTAGCCGCCGATCACGTCGCCGCGGTCGTTGACCGCCGTCGCCCAGCCGGATGCCGAGACCTGGACGCCGGCCACCGACGTGGTGCCCTGCGCCGGCGTCGCGGCGGCCGCGAGCGTGCTCGCTCCGAGTACCGCGGCCGTCGCCAAGCCGGTGATGGACAGTGCTCGTTTCATGTGCCCCTCCAACTGTTGCCCCGAGTGCCGGGCCCCCTGACCCGGTCACACGCCCGGCGAACCGGACCCATTACAGAAGACTGGGACGGGTCGGGATCGGTTGGAGAAATGCGCTAATGAGACCGTGCTGCCTACGGCTGGAACCGGTACCCCATGCCCGGCTCGGTCAGCAGCTGCCTCGGGTGGGACGGCTCGGGCTCGAGCTTCTGCCGGAGCTTCGCGAGGTAGAACCTCAGGTAGTTGGTCTCCGATTCGTACGCCGGGCCCCAGACCTGCTTGAGCAGCTGCTTGCCGGAGACGAGGCGGCCCGGGTTTCGGACCAGCACCTCGAGCACGGCCCACTCGGTCTTGGTGAGGTGCACCGCGTCGGGGGCGTCGGCGGGGGCGTCGGGGCGCTTGGTCACGGTCTTCGAGCTGAGGTCGACGCTGAAGTGGCCGATGAGCACGACGGGCTCGTCGGCGCCCGCCTCCGATTCGGCGCGGCGTTGCAGGGCCCTGAGGCGGGCCATGAGCTCCTCCATGGAGAAGGGCTTGGTGACGTAGTCGTCGGCGCCGGCGTCGAGGGCGTCGACCTTGTCGGAGGCGTCGGCCCTGCCGGACAGGACGAGGATCGGGACCTTCGTCCAGCCGCGCAGACCGGCGATCACCTCGGCGCCGTCCATGTCGGGCAGGCCGAGGTCGAGGATGACGAGGTCGGGCAGGTGCCGGGCGGCGGCTTCGAGGGCCGCGGCGCCGTCGGCCGCTACGACGACCTCGTAGCGGCGCGCCGAGAGGTTGATCCGCAGGGCGCGGAGCAGCTGCGGCTCGTCGTCCACCACCAGAACCCGCATCATCGGGCGATCTCCTCTACTGCGGTTCCCGTTCCCGGGTCGGAACTCGCATCGGTGCCAGTGCCGGTGCGGCTGCCGGTGCCCGACGCGGCGGGCATGGACAGCACCATCGTGACGCCGCCGCCCGGGGTGTCCTCCGGGATCAGCGTGCCGCCCATCGCCTCGGTCAGCCCGCGGGACAGGGCGAGTCCGAGTCCGACGCCGCTGGTGTTATCGCGGTCGCCGAGCCGTTGGAACGGACGGAAGACCAGGTCCCAGTCCTCCTCCGGGATTCCCGGGCCTCGGTCGATCACCCTGACCTCGACCTGCCTGCCCAACGCGGAGACCGTCACGCTGACCGGCGAGTCGGTGTGCTTGACCGCGTTGCCGATCAGGTTGGCCACGACGCGCTCCACCAGCGGCGCGTCCACCAGCGCGTCCGGGAGGTTCGGCTCCGGCGGTTCCAGGCGCACCCGTCCGGCCGCCGCGGGTACGTCGTCGATCGCGCGCGGGATGATGTCCTCGATCGCGGCCGGTTCGAGCCTCGGCTTGAGCGCACCCGCTTGGAGGCGGGACATGTCGAGCAGGTTCTCCACTAAACGGGTGAGCCGATCGAGTGATTCCTCAGCGGCTTCGAGCAGTTCACCGCGGTCCTCGTCGGGCAGTTCGAGCTCCGGGTCCCGCAGCGTGCTGATCGATGCCTTGGCCGCGGCCAGCGGGGTACGCAGGTCGTGCGAAACGGCCGCGAGCAGCGCGGTACGCATCTTGTCCGCGGCCGCGAGGGCCTGGGCGGAGGCGGCCTCGCGAGCCAGCCTTCTGCGTTCCATGGCGGCGGTGGCCTGCGCGGCGAAGGCGGCCAGGACCCGCTGGTCGGCGGCGGGGAGGGTACGGCCGCGCAACGCCAGGACCGCGCCGGGTCCCGCGTCGATGACGGTGTCGGCGGCGCCGGGGCACAGTGCCGGGTCGGCTCCGGTCGAGGCGACGAGCGTCCAGCGGCGCGGGTCGTCGATCTCGTCGGGCAGCCGCGGGCCGCCGGTGTCGATGCGCTGCAGTAAACCTACCGACTCCATCGAGAAGGTCTCGCGGAACCGTTCGAGCAGCGCCGAGATCGCCTCGTCGCCCCTGAGTACGGCCACCGCGAAAGCATTCAGCGTCTCCGCCTCGGCCGACGCGTGCGCCGCGCTGCGAGTCTGTTTGATCGCCAGATCCACCACCGACGCCACCGTCAGGCCCACGATGACGAACACGACCAGCGCGATGGCATTGTTCGCCTCCGCGATCGTGATCGAGTGCACCGGCGGAATGAAGAAGTAGTTCAGCAACAGCGAACTCCACAACGCCGCCACCAACGCGGAAACCATGCCGCCGAGCCGGGCGACCGCGACTGTGAGCGTGAGGAAGAGCAGGATGTCGCTGGCCACGTTCAGCCGCAGCGAGTGGCTGGTCGCGGTCAGGATCGCGGCCAGGATCGGCGGCGCGAGGATGCCCGCGACGATGCCGCGCCAGCCCCCGCCGGAGCCCCAGGCCGCCTGGCGCAGCGGGTTCGGGGGCAGCCAGCCGCGCCGCCTGGGCGTGGTGTGCTCGTTGTGCGTGACCATGTGGACGTCGATGTCGCCGGACAGCATCGTCGTCGTCTCGCCGATCCCACGCCCCGTCAGGAAGCGGTTGAACCGGCTGCGCCGCGAGGTGCCGAGCACGAGCTGCGTGGCGTTCTTGGCCTGCGCGAACTCGATCAGCGCGCGTGAGACGTCGTCGCCGATGATGGAGTGGTACGTGCCGCCGAGCGTCTCGACGAGGTGTCGCTGGGCGGCCAGCGCCGTGGGGCTGGTGTCCGCGCTCAGGCCGTCCGAGCGTGCAATGTGCACGGCGAGCAGCTCGCCGCCCGACGAACGCGCCGCGATCCGGGCCGCGCGGCGGATCAGCGCCTCGCCGGACGCGTCGCCGGGGAGCGCGATCACGACCCGCTCGCGCGCCTCCCAGACCCGGCCGATGCCGTGCTCCTCGCGGTAACGCTGCAAGCCCTCGTCCACCCGGTCGGCCAACCACAGCAGCGCGAGCTCGCGCAGCGCGATGAGATTGCCGACACGGAAGTAGTTGCTCAGCGCGGCGTCGACCTTCTCGGCGGCATACACGTTGCCGTGCGCGAGCCGCCGACGCAGCGACTCCGGCGACATATCGATCAGCTCGATCTGATCCGCGGCACGCACCACCTCGTCCGGCACGGTCTCGCGCTGCGGTACACCCGTGATCCGCTGCACCACGTCGTTGAGCGACTCAAGGTGCTGAACGTTGACGGTCGTGATGACCTCGATACCCGCATCAAGCAGATCCTGAATGTCCTGCCAACGCTTCTCATGCCGACCGCCCGGCACGTCCGTGTGCGCCAGCTCATCCACCAGCGCCACCTGCGGACGCCGCGCGAGGACGGCGTCGAGGTCCATCTCCTCGAAGTCGATACCGCGGTATTCGCGGTGGGTGCGCGGGACGGTCTCCAGACCCTCGGCCATCCGCGCGGTCTGCTCCCGGCCGTGCGTCTCGACGAACGCGATCACCACGTCCGCCCCGCGTTCGACGCGGCGTTGCGCCTCCTCGAGCATCTTGAAGGTCTTCCCGACGCCCGGGGCAGCGCCGAGATAGACCCGTAGCTTCCCGCGTTGACTCACAGGTCGATCTTTCCACCCTCGGCAGCAGGTAGCCCCCGTTCGCATACGCCGCTCTAACGCGCGTTAGAGGAATCTCCACGCTTGGCTGACGGGCCGAGACCCGTCCGTTACCCGCGTTGCCGAACCGGGTAATCCGCCGTCGCGCCCGTTGAGTCGGCGTGAGCAGACGGGTCGGACGCTTGCCAAGGTGTTGTGCTGTAGGTGTGTTCGCAACAATCGTTGGACGCGTGGTCGTCGGGGTGGACGGATCGCCGGCAGCCTGGAGGCGCTGCGTTACGCGCTGGGCCAGGCCCGTCGGCTCGAGGCCATGCTGATTCCCGTTCATGCCTGGCAGCTGCCGGGCGGAGACGTGCCCTCGCGCCGCTCGGCGACGCCCGGGTAGGCGCGGATGGTGCGCGATCCGGCGGAAAAGCAGCTGATCCGCGCCTTCGAGGAAGGGCTCGGCGGGCCGCCCGAGGACCTGCCCGTCGAGCCGTTGCTGGTGCGCGGCGCGACCGGGCCGGCGCTGGTGGAGGCCGCGGAGCATCACAACGACCTGCTGGTGGTCGGGGCCGGGCGGCGCGGGAAGTCGCGCCACTCGCTGCACGCGGCGACCGCGCGCTACTGCCTGGCGCACGCGGTCTGCCCGGTGATCGCCGTGCCGCCGCCGACCCTGCAGGCCCAGATCCCGACGCAGCTCAGGCTGCGGGCGAGCGCCGACCGGCTGGTGCACGAGCTGACGCACGCCCACCATTCGTGACGCATCGTTCGTGAAGCAATACGAATGGAAACCGCCCCCGTGCGCCGGTCGGCGCACGGGGGCGGTGGACCGTCGGACCGCCGTCAGGCGGCCACCAGGGACTGCCGGGCTTCGGTGAGCGGGGCGAGGATGCGGCCGGGGGCGCCGCCCTGCTCGAGCCGGCGGTGCACGGCGTCGACCCGGTCGAGGCCGGTCGCGTACCAGTGCCGGCCGAGCTGGTCCACGGCCGCCTCGAGCAGCCGCGCGGACTCCTCGTACTCGCCCTGCCTGGCCCGCGCCCCGGCCAGGTCGGCCAGGGTGATCGAGCGCTGCTTGCCCGCGCCGGGGGTCAGCCCGCGCAGGTTGTGCTCCAGCGCCTCGGCCGCCCGGCCGGGCTGGCCCGCGGCCAGCCGGCAGAAGCCGGAGAATCCGGTCAGCCGGGAGGCGTCGTAGTAGTCCAGCCACTGCGGCCTGGCCGGTCCGCCGCGGCCGAGCTCCGCCTCGGCGCGGGCGATCGCCTCGGTGGCGGCCCGGCCGTCGCCGAGCCTGGCCTCGACCTCGGACTGCACCGCGTAGAGCCAGGAGCGCTGCTCTGCGCTCGCCCCGCGCAACCCGACCTCGAGCGCCTGCCGGATCAGCGCCCTGGCCTGCCCGGCGACGCCCGCGAAGGCCGGCGGGAAGGCCGCCGTCGCGAGCACCGCGCTGAGCAGCGCCGAGTCGCCGGCCTCCCGTGCCGCCTGGCGGGCGGTGTCGAAGAAGGACGCGGCCCAGTCCGGCCGTTTCACGTCGAAGAAGGACAGCCGCGCCGCCAGCAGCGCGGTCTCGGCCACCGGCCCGGCCAGCCGGGCGCGCAGCATCGAGCCGGCCGATCGTAGGAGTTCGGTACCGAGCTCGGCGTGGGCGCGCACGGGCTCGATCATCGTCTCGGCGGGCACCGTCCAGTACAGCGAGCGCTGCTGGGCGGTGATCGCCGCGTACCCCGACACGGCCTGCGGATCGAGGGCGGCCCGCCGGGCGGCATTGCCCAGCGCGCCGGTCTCCACCCGTTCCGTCCCCGTCCCCGCCGCCGCGGCCGGCCTGGCCGACTCGGGCCACACGCTCGCGCCTGAGCCGAGGGCCACGGCCCCGGCGACGAATTGACGCCTTTTCACTGGTTCTGCTCTCTCTCGGTCGTCGTGGTACGACCGGGCGGCGCTCGCTCCCCCTGGAGTCGGTCCCGCCTCCTCGCCCAGCTCGTGCCGCGGGGCGCCCGGCCACGGGGCCGGGAAGCCCATGCGCTCGATCGGCAGGCCGAAGAGGGATTCAAGGACCTCTTGGTACGCGGGCAGCGGCAGCGGCGGGTCGGCGCCCTCCCAGCGGCGAACCTGCCGCACCGAGAGCGACAGGGCCCGACCGACCTGGCGGGAACGCTCCTCGAAGGCGAGCGCGAGGTCGGCCTGGGTCCAGTAGCGGCGGCGACGCAGTTCGCGCAGCGTCACCACGTCGGACTGCCCGTCCGCGGTGAGCCGCCGATCCTCCGGCTGCGATGCTGTCATATGACTGAAGGTAGCGGCCCGCTCGCATATGCAAGCTGCAATTGCACGAATCCACCCAGGCGAGGGAGTGCACGCCCGCGGAGTGCGCCGTGCACGGACGGGCGCGCGCCCCCTGGTGGGAAGGGCCGTGCGAGGCCCGGGGGCGGAAAGGCGCGATTCGGGGGCGCGAATCGGGAACGGTTCGAGCGCCGCAGTCGTCGTATTCAGTAGGCCGAGACCGGATCGAGATTCGCCGAGGTGACGGGAACACCCGTTCGGCGTCGTCCGTTTGACGCCTTGAAAGACGAGTCGAGTGGAGGGGAAGACGACATGACTCGGATGGACACGGCCGGAGCGTCGACGGGCGGGAGCGGCGGGGTCTCGCTGCTCCCGGAGCGCCGTTCGGCGCGCAACGCGGCACGGATCCCGGCGATCGCGGATCTGCGTCTGGGCTGGCAGGAGCAGGCGCGGTGCCAGGGGGCGGACGCGCGGCTGTTCTTCGGTCCGGAGAAGGAGCGCACGCGGGACCGCGAGGCGCGCGAGGAGGAGGCCAAGCAGATCTGCGCGGCCTGCCCGGTGCTGCGCGAATGCCGGGCGCACGCCCTCGGCACCCCGGAGCTTTTCGGCGTCTGGGGCGGCCTGAGCGAAGCGGACCGGGAGCTGGCCACGGGCTCGTCCTTCGGCCGCCGCATCCCGCGCCCGCGCGCCGTCACCGCGATGCGCTGAGAACTGAGAAGGGTTCCGCAAGCTAAGGATCTTCAAAATTCAATAACCCGGCCGGATATTGGAAAACGCGGCGGGAAGGGGCGATGAACGGCGGGTGCCGAGCCGTTCATCGCCGGGCCCTGAGCGAATCCGGGCCGAATGCTTCGCTGTGCCCTGAGACGCCGAAGCGCGGCGCGGCGTGGTCGTGGCGGTGCGCTCGTGGCAGTGCGCGGTCGTGGCGGTGCGCACCGTCGCGGCGGTGCGCGGTCGCGGCGGTGCGCGGTCTCGGCGCGGTCTGGCGGCGCGCGTAGTTGTGGCAGCGCGCGCGGTCGTGGCGCGGCGCAGGCTGGTTCGCGCCCGAGGTGACGAGCACGGTCGTGGCGTGGCGTGACGTGGTGCGCCCGAGGCGGCGGGCACGCTCTTCGCACACCCGGCGGCGGGCACCGTCACGGCGCGGCGCAGGCTGGTTCGCGCCCGCGGCGACGAGCACGGTCGTGGCGTGGCGTGGCGCGCCCGAGGCGGCGGGCACGCTCTTCGCGCACCCGGCGGCGTGCACCGTCACGGCACGGCGCACGCTAGTTCGCGCACACGGCGGCGCACGCGGTCGTAGCGCGGCGCACGCTAGTTGGCGCCTGCGGTGATCCTGTTCAGGAAGGTGTCGAGGCCCTTCTCGACCCGGGCGATGCGGGCGGCGGGGTCCAGCGTTTCGTCGAGGAGGGTGCCGGCGGAGATCTTCTTGCCGCGCGCGTAGAGCGAGCAGGCCAGGTCCGAGCAGATGTACTGGCCCACGGTGTTGCCGTTGCGCCCGGCCTCGCCCGCTCGGCGCGCGGCCAGCAGGGCCACGCCGCCTCCGGTGCGGGTGGTCTTGCAGATCGTGCAGATGCTGCGGGCGGTGAATCCGCGCGAACCGCCGGAGGCCGTGCGCAGGGCTATGCCGACAAGCCGCCCGCTCCGCTCGGCGACGAGGTAGCCGCGCTCGGGGGCGCCCGGATCGCGCCAGCCGAGGAAGTCCAGGTCGTCCCATGGCAGCCCGGCGAAGTCGCGCGGCAGGTTGAGGCGTTGCGCCTCCCCCTTGGAGCAGTTGACGAAACTCGCGCGGATCTCACTCTCGGTGATCGGTCTCATGGCGCCAGCCAAGCATTCCTAGCGGTATTATGCAAATTCCTAAAGGCTTTAGGTTCGAGGAGGCCGCCGGTGGCACGCGCGGGAGTGAGCGTCGAGGGTCTGGTCCGGGCCGCGGCGGAGTTGGCGGACGAGGTCGGGTTCGAGCAGGTCACCGTGTCGGCGTTGGCGCGCCGCTTCGACGTGACGGTCGCGAGCCTCTATTCGCATATCAAGAACGCCGATGAGCTGCGGGTACGCCTGGCGGCACTGGCTTTGACCGAGCTCGCGGACCGGGCGTCGGACGCGTTGGCCGGGCGTGCCGGGAAGGACGCGCTCGTCGCGTTCGCGACGGCGTACCGGGACTACGCCAAGGAGCACCCTGGTCGGTACACGGCGGCGCGGCTGCGGATCGACGCGTCGTCGCCGGCTGCCGCGCCGGCGTTGCGGCATACCGCGCTCATGCGGGCGATCCTGCGCGAGTACAAGCTCCCCGAGACCGAGCAGGTGCACGCCGTGCGCCTGCTCGGCAGCGCGTTCCACGGCTTCGCGAGCCTGGAGACGTCCGGCGCGTTCGCGCACTCCGGCGACGTGGACGCCTCGTGGGCCCGGGCGCTCGATGCCCTGCACGCGGCCCTGCTCAACTGGCCGCGCCCCCTGACCCCGCAGTAGACGGGTCAGGGGGCGCGGTATGTCGAAGCGATCTCAGCGGGCGCTCCACCAGGCGGTCGAGTCCGGGGGCAGCACCACTGTGTCGGAGGACGCGGGAGCGTCCAGGTCCACGCTCGCGATCTCCAGTGCGCCGGGGCGGCGGATGGTGACCGGCTTCGCGCCGACGTTCACCGTGCAGACGAACCCGGGGGCGCGGTGGAAGACCAGCAGGTCCTCCGCGTCGCCGAGGAGCACCTCGGTGTCCTCCGGCCAGTCGAGCCGTCCGTCGCCGAGGGCGGGCAGCTCGCGCCGCAGCTTCAGGGCTCTGCGATAGAGGCCGAGAGTGGAGGCGGCGTCGTCCCACTGGGCCTCGACCGTCTTCTCGCGCCACTGCTGCGGCGCCGGGAGCCAGCCGTTCGCGATGTTCATCGGCGTGAAGTTGTACGGGGACTCGCTGCCGCCCCAGGGCAGCGGCACCCGGCAGCCGTCGCGGCCCGAGGAGCCGTCCGCGCTGCGCAGCCGCTGCGGGTCCCGCAGCAGTTCCGCGGGCAGGTCGAGGACCTCCTCGAGGCCGAGCTCCTCGCCCTGGTAGAGATACGCCGAGCCGGGCAGCGCCAGCATCATCAGCGCCGCGGCCCGCGCGCGCCGCAGCCCGGACTCGCCGCCGCCGTACCTAGTCACGTGCCGGCGGATGTCGTGGTTCGACAGCACCCAGGTCGTCGGAGCTCCGACGAGCGAGGACGTGCGCAGCGAGTCGTCGATGACCGTGCGCAGCTCGTCGCGCTGCCACGGGGTGCCGAGGAAGTGGAAGTTGAAGGCCTGGTGCAGCTCGTCCGGCCTTACGTACGCGGCGAGGCGCTCGAGCGAGGGCGCCCAGGCCTCCGCCACGGCGATGCGCTCGCCCGGGTACTCGTCCAGGATCTCCCGCCAGCGGCGGTGGATCTCGTGCACCTCATCCTGGTCGAAGTACGGCAGAACCGTGCTGCCGAGCATCTGGATCTGGTTGGTGAACCCGGCGTCGGGCAGGCCCTCGGCCTTGATCATCCCGTGCGCCACGTCGATCCGGAAGCCGTCCACGCCGCGGTCCAGCCAGAAGCGCAGGATCTGCTCGTGCTCGGCGCGCACCTCCGGGTGCCACCAGTTGAGATCGGGCTGCGCCGGGTCGAACAGGTGCAGGTACCACTCGCCAGGCTCACCGTGCCGCTCGGCGATCCGGGTCCAGGCCGGGCCGCCGAAGACGGATTCCCAGTCGTTCGGCGGCAGCTCGCCGTGCTCGCCGCGGCCCTCGCGGAAGATGTAGCGCTCGCGGGCCGCGTCCGCCGGAGCCGCCTCGACGGCCTCGCGGAACCAGCGGTGCGCGGCCGAGGTGTGGTTCGGCACGATGTCCACGATGATCCGGATGCCGTGCCGGTGCGCCTCGGAGATCAGCGCCTCCGCGTCGCCGAGGGTGCCGAACAGCGGGTCCACCTCGCGGTGCTCGGCCACGTCGTAGCCGCCGTCGGCCATCGGCGAGGCGTAGAACGGGGTGATCCACACCGCGTCCACGCCGAGCGCCCGCAGGTAGGGCAGCCGGGTGCGGATGCCGAGCAGGTCGCCGACGCCGTCGCCGTTCCCGTCCGCGAAGGACCGGATGTACACCTGGTAGATCACCGCGTCCCGCCACCACGGCGTCGTCTCCCCGTGGAAGGCGGTCGCCGGGGCGGGCACAGTTGCCGGCTTGCCCGGCGACTGGGTCCTGGTCGCGCCCTGTGCGTGGCCGGTCACCGTCATTCCTTCGTTCCTCTCAGCGCGGGCAGGAGTAGCTACCGGTCCACGATGCCGCATTTGTGAGGAATATGTAAAACGGCGTAACAAGCAGCGTGGTCCTGTGTCGGGTGGGTTACCCGGACACGGATGCTGACTCACCAGAGCCCGCCACGGTTGCGCCAGGGCGGCAGTCTGTCAGGTCGGGGAGGGTTCCCGCAGGTCGCTTGCGGGGATCACTGGAGGCGGACCCGGCGCGTTCGAGCGCTCGCCGGGCTCGTGGAGGTGGACATGCGGTCGGGTCCGGTGCCGGAGAGCCGGTGGGAGGCAGAGCTGTGCCACACTGCGAATGTGGCCACGCACCAACAGCAGACCCGGGGGCAGGCGGCCCGGCCGTCGCCGCAGCCCGCCCCGCAGCGCAAGCCGCGGGGCCCGGTTCCCGTGCCCGCGGCCGCGCAGGGTCCGCAGCGTCAGCCCGGGCCGCCGGAGCCCGCCGGGCGCAAGCCGGCGCCGCGGAACGTCGATCCCGCGGCGGGCCCGCTCGGCTGGCTGCGGGTGCGCGGCACGCGGCGGCGGCTGCTCAAGCTTCCGGCGCTGGCGGCGCGTGACCGGGAACCCTTCGATCTCGGCGGGATGCACTGGCTGCCGCAGCTGTCCGGCGCGCTCGAGCCCTCGCTGGTCCTGCACGCCGGGCACGGCGGTCCGCCCGAACTGCTGGCCGTGGCCGAGATCGCGACCAGCGTGCTGCGCGGCGCGGACACGCGCGACCTCGCGGCCCGGCTCGGCGAATGCCTGAACACTCCCCCGGCGGCCGGGACCGTGCGGCGGATCCAACTGCTCTACCAGGTGCCCGGCCCCGCCGGACGCACCCGCGCGTACGCGGTGCTGGCCCTGGCCTACCACCCGGCGCTGATCGGCCGCGCCGCGAAGCTGTGCCAGGGCGAACGCGGTCTCGCCCAGGTGGCGATCAAGGCCGCGCAGAACGTCTTCACCCAGCTGAGCAGGGACGACGCGACCGGCGGGCGGCTCGGCCCGCTGGTGCCGCTGGACCGCGCGGCGGTCACCGGCCTGCTCGGCTCGCTGCTGCTGCCCGGCCGCGGCCCGCTGCCCGGCCCCCGGCACACGGACACGCCGTGGCAGCCGGAGGAGGTCGACGCCCGCGCCCCGCGCGGCTGCGCGGTGACCGGCGGGTCCGGCCCGCGCACCGCCACCTGGTGGCACGCGACCGGCTGGGTCAAGCAGTGGCCGCGCACCCTCGGCGGCGCGATCGATCTGGCGGCCCCGGCGGCCTTCCTGCCCTCGGGCGTGACCGGCGCGGCCTCGATCGTGGTCGGCCCGGCCGGTCCCGAGGGCGAGATCGCCGCGGCCGGGTTCGTCACCGTCTCGGCGCGGGACGCGAACGAGCTGGAGCTGGCACGGGTCGGCGCGCACGCGGCGGCCGAGAGCGGCGGCGCGGTGCTCGAGTTCTGCGACCGCCGGCACCACGTGGCCATCGGGCGCACGCTGCCGCTCGCGCAGGGCCTCAGGTAGTTTTTCCGACGCACCGTCGGTTCCTTGCGCCACGGCGCGCCTCCCGCGCCACCTCCGTATCAATGTTCGAAACTGCCCGGCCGCGTCCGGAAAACTCACCGAACGTCATGCTCCGGGCACACAGGGCTCTCCCATGGCCGCACCAGTGATCATTCGTTCTACGCCCAAGATCAGGAAAAGTTAAGGGAAAAACCCGCGGGGAGGTAGCGCCCCGTGCCATCGTCGGGGTCTGCCACGGATAACGAAAAGACCACGAAGGGGTGCCATGGGCTCGATGGGGATGATCAGCGAGACGGGCTTCGGCTGGCTGACCCCGGTGCTGTCGTACCTGATGGCCTGCGTCGGCGGCGCCCTCGGGCTGCGCGCCACGCTGCGCGCGGTGCACGCCCCGGACCGGCACAGCCGTCGCAACTGGCTGATCTCGGCGGCCATCGCGATCGGCACCGGCATCTGGACCATGCACTTCGTCGCGATGCTGGGCTTCGCCGTGGTCGGCACCCAGGTCCGCTACAACGTGCCGCTCACCCTGCTCAGCCTGATCGTGGCGATCGTCGTCGTCGGGGTCGGGGTCTTCGTCGTGGCGCACGGCGACGGCAAGCCGAGCGCGCTGCTCGGCGGCGGGCTCGCGACCGGTTTCGGCGTGGCCGCGATGCACTACATCGGCATGTCGGCGGTGCACATCGACGGCGTCATCCACTACGCCGACTGGGAGGTGGGCGCGTCGGTGGTGATCGCGACGGTGGCCGCCACCGCGGCGCTCTGGGCCTCGCTGACGATCCACAATCCGCTCGCCTCGCTCGGCGCCAGCCTGGTGATGGGCATCGCGGTGAGCGCGATGCACTACACCGGCATGGCCGCGGTCCGCGTGCTGGTGGACCCCGGGGCGCCTCCGCCGTCCGGCGCGACGGCGATGGACTTCATCTTCCCGCTGACCGTCGGGCTCGGCTCCTACCTCTTCCTGACGGCTGCCTATGTCGGCCTGTCGGACACCGGCCGGTCCGCGCAGCTCGGCGCGCCCGCCAGCCCCGACGCCAGTGCCGCCGCCCCCGCCCCGGCCGCCGCTCCGGCCGCGCGTCGCCCGCTGGCCGAGGAGCCGACCCGCTGATGACGACGCAGACCGCCGCCTCGATCACCGAGACCCCCGCCGATCCCCGCCGGTCCCGACGCGCCGCGCACCGCCGCCCGGTCGATCCCCCGCCGCCGGCCGCGCGCCTCGCACCGCGGCGCGGCTTCGGCTTCACGCCGCGCACGGTCCGCGCCCGGATCGTCAGCCTGCTCGCGCTGCCCGTGGTGTCGCTGACCGCGCTCTGGGGCATCGCGGCCGTGAACACGATCAGCGCCGCGTACAACCAGTCCCAGCTGCGGACGCTGGACTCCGCGGTCTCCATGCCGCTCGACGGCACGGTCGTGGCCCTGCAGCAGGAGCGCTCGGAGGCCGACTCCTACCTCGCCGTGACCGGCGCCGCGCCGACCAACCTCAATGCCCGGATAACGTCGTCGCGGGCCGCCGAGGCGACGCTGCGGCTCGGAATCGAGCAGTCCGCCGCCGCGGCCGCCGATCTGAGTCCGCAACTGGCCGCACGGTTCGCGGCGACCACGAAGGCTATGGACTCGCTGACCGCGATCCGCGCCGGGATCCTCGGCCGCTCGCTGTCCGTCGCCGACGCGAACAACGCGTACGCCACGGCCATCGCCGACGCGTTCGACGTGCAGGCCACGGTCGCCGGGATCCCGGGAGCGTCGTCGACCGCCCAGGCCGCGGTGTACCTGTCCGAGGCGCACGAGCAGCTGGCCCTGCAGGACGCCCTGCTCGGCGGCATGCACGTCTCCGGCTCGCTGAGCGCCGCCGCGTACCCGGCGTTCGTCGGCGCCGTCTACGCCGAGCGCTCGTACCTGCGTCAGGCCTCGATGGGCGTGGCCGACCCGACGGCGAGCGTGACCGGCCAGTCGCTGACGGCCCTGCAGAACGCCGTGGTGGTGGCGGGTCCCGGCTCGAACGCGGACAACGCGGCCCCGGCGCGGGCCTGGGACTCGCTGGCGCCGACCGTGCTCTCCGACATCGACTCGGCGGAGCGGACCGCGTCCATTCCCGCCGCCAGCAATCCGTACGGCAGGCTGCTGACGACCGGTTCCGGCTTCGGCGTCCTGCTCGGCCTGTTCGCCCTCGTCATCAGCCTGCTGATCTCGGTGGGCATCGGCCGGAGGCTGGTGACCGACCTGGTCGGGCTGCGTGACTACGCGCTCGACCTCGCCGGGCGGCGGCTGCCGGAGACGATGGCGAAGCTGCGGGCCGGGCAGACCGTCGTGCCGCAGCAGCAGGCGCCGCCGCTGGACCCGGAGGCGGGCGAGCTCGGCCAGGTGGCCGACGCGCTGGCCGTCGCCTCCCGCGCCGCCATGCAGGCCGCCGTGGAGCGCGCCGAGCTGGTGTCGGGCGTGTCCGGGGTCTTCCTCAACCTGGCCCGGCGCAGCCAGGTGCTGGTGCACCGCCAGCTCGCGCTGCTGGACGCGATGGAACGGCGCATCGAGGAGCCGGACCACCTCGAGGACCTGTTCCGGCTCGACCACCTGGCCACCCGCATGCGGCGGCACGCCGAGGGCCTGATCATCCTGTCCGGCGCGACGCCCGGCCGCGCCTGGCGGCACCCGGTGGACCTGACCGACGTGGTGCGCGCCGCCGCCGCCGAGGCCGAGGACTACCCGCGGGTCGAGGTGCGCCGGATGCCGCGGGCCCGGGTGCTCGGCCCGGTCGTGGCCGACCTGACGCACCTGCTGGCCGAGCTGATCGAGAACGCCACCTCGTTCTCGCCGCCGCACACCCGCGTCGTGGTCGGCGGCGAGCCGGTCGGCTCCGGCTTCGCGATCGAAATCGAGGACCGCGGCCTCGGCATGAGCCCGGAGGCGCTGCGCGAGGCGAACCGGCGGATCGGCGAGTCCAGCGGCGACGACCTGTTCGACAGCGACCGGCTCGGCCTGTTCGTGGTCTCCCGGCTCGCGCGGCGGCACGAGATCCGGGTGAGCCTGTGCGCCTCGGCGTACGGCGGGATCACGGCCGTGGTGCTGATCCCGAGCGGCGTGATGCAGAGTCCCGGCGAGTCCGGCGACGCGCCGGTGGCGCTGAACGAGCTCGGCGGCGCGCAGCGGATCGGCGGTCCGCGCACGCTGCTTCCGGCACCCGGGCTCCCCGCCCCGACGGCGCACGCCGGGCTCGTCCCGCCGCAGCCGCTCGCGGAGGCGGTGAGCGTCCCGCACACCAACGGGCACACCCGCGTCTCGGAGACCGTGCGGCCGCAGGCCTTCGACGGGCTCGGCGCCGACGCATCGCATGCCTTCGACGTCGGCGGCCTCGACCTGTCGGCGCTCGGCCCGGACGGCCTGCCGCGCCGGGTCCGGCAGGCGAACCTGGCGCCGCAGCTGCGCGCCGAGCCCCCGCCCCGGCCGTCCGCCGACCCCGCGTCGGACACCGGCGAGGCGCCGCAGACCCTGCGGCCGCCGCGTTCGCCAGAGCAGTATCGGGCCACGATGTCCGCGTTCCAGCGCGGCTTCACCCAGGGCCGGGCCGACGGCCCCGCCGAGACCCAGACCCCCGCGGCGGACGCGGCGGCGGACGAGCACGATCCGAGAGGGGAAGACGCCCGGTGAGCGGAACCACGGCCGGCGAGGTCAACTGGCTGCTCGACGAACTGACCACGCGCACGCCCGCGATCAGGCACGCCGTCATCCTGTCCACGGACGGCCTGGCGATGGCCGCCTCGCGCAACCTGAGCCGGGAGGACCGCGAGCACCTGGCGGCCGTCTCCAGCGGCTTCAACAGCCTGGCGAAGGGCGCGACCCGGCAGTTCGGGGCGGGCGCGGTCCGGCAGAGCATGGTCGAGTTCGACGACGGCTTCCTGTTCGTGGTCGCCGCCGGATCAGGGGCCTGCCTCGCGGTGTTCGCCGAGGCCGAGTGCGATATCGGCCTGGTCGCCTACGAGATGGCGCGGCTGGTCAAGCAGGTGGGCGAGCACCTGTTCGTGCCCGCGCGCGACGGACAACCGCAGGCGCCGTGATGCGGATGAACGACCGTCCGTCCTGGTACGACGAGCAGGCGGGGCCGCTCGTGCGGCTCTACGCGCTCACCCGCGGCCGGGCCCGTCCCTCGCCGGTGCTGCTCGACCTGCTCTCGCTGGTGACCGCGGAGAACGACCCGTCGCGCGACCCGATGCTCAGCCCGGAGCAGGCGGCGGTGCTCACGCTGTGCCGGATCCGGCCGCGCTCGGTCGCGGACCTCGCGGCCGACCTGGACCTGCCGCTCGGGGTGACCCGGGTGATCCTGACCGATCTGCTCGATTACGGGCACATCCGGGTGACCCGGCCCGTGCGCCCGGTGGACATCCCGGACGAACGACTGCTGCAGGAGGTGATCAATGGACTCCGCGCGCTCTAGCTTCGTGGCGCTGAAGATCCTGGTGGCCGGCGGTTTCGGCGTCGGCAAGACGACCCTGGTCGGCGCGGTGAGCGAGATAAGGCCGCTGCGCACCGAGGAGGCGATGACGACCGCCGGTCTCGGCATCGACCACACCGACGGAGTAGCGGGGAAGTCGACCACGACCGTGGCGATGGACTTCGGCCGCATCTCGCTGCGCGAGGACCTGGCGCTGTACCTGTTCGGCACCCCGGGTCAGGACCGCTTCTGGTTCCTGTGGGACGAGCTAGCACAGGGCGCCCTCGGCGCGATCGTGCTCGCGGACACCCGGCGGCTGGCCGACTGCTTCCCCGCGGTGGACTACTTCGAGCGGCGCGGCGTGCCGTTCCTGGTGGCGCTCAACGAGTTCGAGGACGCCCGCCACTTCGACCCCGACGCCGTGGCCACCGCCCTCGACCTGGACCCGGGCACCCCGGTGATCACCTGTGACGCCCGGGAACGCGCGTCGGTCAAGGAGGTGCTCATCACGCTCGTCGAACACGCCGGCCGCCACCACGCGGGCAGGGCCACCGCGACGGTGAGCGGCTGAGGTCCAGTGAGCGGCTGAGGAGCCGCCGGGCCCCTGGAGTCCCCGCACAAGCGCCCGCCCGACCCTGCATCGACAAGGCCGGGCGGGTATCCGCTTGCGCCGGGTTCTGTATCAGGACTCGGTGATCGTCTTCGCAGTCCCGCCGGTACCGAACAGGCTCGGCAGCGTCGCGCCGTCCGGCGTACCCAGTCCGGTGCACGCGTCCCATCCGGGCCCGGCCGTGTACGCGCCGTTGCCGCCCGAGGTGACGTCCCGGAAGCCGGTCTGCACGGCGCCGGGCTTCGCACCCTCGTAGAGCACCGTCTGCAGCAGTCCCAGCTTCTTCCCGGCCTGCTGGGCGAGCCGGGCCACCAGCGCGGCCCACAACGGCGCCACGGCACTGGTGCCGCCGACGACCGTGGACGTGCCGTCGACCAGAACCTGGTACCCGCTCGCCGGATCCGCGTTGCCCGCGACGTCCGGCACGCCGCGGCCGGTCTTTCCGGTGTCGACGTTGCCCGGCACGCCCGCCCCGGCCTGCCAGCTCGGCACCGGGTACAAGGTGCTGACCCCGCCGCCGGTCGCCGAACCGTTCTGGTCGTTCCAGACGGTCTCCGAGGAGATGGCGCCGCTGCTGTCGAGGGCGAGCGTGGTGCCGCCGCACGCGAGGGTGTTCGGGCTGGACGCCGGGAAGTCGCAGTGCTGCTTGCCGTCCGTGGCCCCGTCGGTCGAACCGCTGTCACCGGCGGCGACCGTCACCGTCACGCCGAGCGCGACCGCGTCCGCGCACGCCGCGTCGAGCGCCTGCACCGACTGCGCGGCCCACGAATCCTCGGTGCCGCCCCAGCTGATCGAGATCACCGTAGGCGTCGGCGTGGCGTGCGCGGCGTCGGTCACCGCGTCCGTGAAGCCCTGGTCCGTGTTCGGCGCGAAGTACACCGTGATCGCGGCGCCCGGCGCGAGCGCCCCGGCCACCTCGATGTCCAGCTGCACCTCGCCGTCCGGACCGTCCGCCGTGCCCGTCGGAGAGTTCGAGCCGCCGTCCACCGGCACCGCCGTGACCTGAGGCGCCGTCACGCCGACGGACTGGAAGTACTGCGTCAGGTTGGCATCGCTGTACCCGCCGCCGAGCTCGATGAGCGCGATCCCCTGCCCGGCGCCGTCGTACCCCGCAGGGAACTGATACGCGGCCCCCACCTGCAGCGGCGTGTACGAGACCGACGCCGCCTGCTTCTTGTGCCGCCGGAAATGCGGCCTGGCCTGCGGCCGCGTGTCCAGGCCCAGCACCGCGACCGTCACGTCGCGGATCGCCTCCGGCAGTGTCAGTTCACCGGTGCGGTACCGGAAGACGCCCGCGTCCGCGTGCTCGGAGGCCGCCGGGTGACGAGCCTGCTGCAGCTCGACCCCGAAGATCTCCGAGAGCCGCCCGACGGTCCCCTCGACCTGGATCCGCCGCGACCCGGCATCCGCGCTCAGCACGCGCAACCCGAGGCGCTCCACCTCCGCCCGCACCCGCTCGAGCTCCGCCGGATCCGCCCCGTGCCAGTCCCGCAACTCCTCACGGGTGAGCACGAGGGTCCCCGGCTCCGGCAGCGGCGCCCGCCGCCGTAGGAACAGGGTGACGAGTGCGGTCTCGGCGGGATCGACGGGTCCCAGGATCTCGGCGTGCGGCAGTGGCGATCGGCGTGAGGCCTCGAAGGTGGTCATAGTTCCTTGATACTCGCCGCGACCCGGGAACACACCGAAACCGCCGAAGTCGGCGCGTCGAGATTCGGTGACGATTCATGCTCACGCGGGCTCAGTGGTGACTTGCACACGGTCGGTGTAGAACGCGACGTGATTGGCGATGGACGCGACGGCCGCGTACGACTCGCGGTAGGTCCACACCGCGTCGGTCAGTGAACCGTCGTCGGGCAGAGCGATGCTGTAGTACGACGCGTCGCCCTTGTACGGGCAGTATGTGTGCGTCTCGGACGGGGCCGACAGGCCCGGGTCGACGTCTTCGAGCGGGATGTAGCGCACCGGCGGGTGGTCGGCCTCGCGGAGTGTCAGGGCCCTGGTCGTATCGGCCACAACAACGGCCCCGACGCGCGCCAGCACGCGCCGGCCGGTGTCCTCGATGGTGATCCGGTGGTCGGGCCCGGGGATCTTGGGCTCGGGGTTCGTCATGATCGTATGCTCCTGAATGGTTGAGACGACGTCAGACGGCGGTGCGCCCGCCGTCGGCGGGAATGACGGCCCCGGTAACGTACCCGGAAGCCGGCGACGCGAGGAACGAGATCACACCCGCGATCTCCTCGGCCTCCGCGGCGCGCGCGAGCAGCGTGGTCTTGCCGGTCGCCGTGGTCCTCTCCCTTGCCGCACCACCGGTGTACACCGGTCCGGGCGCGATGGTGTTGACCCGCACGCCGCGCGGGCTGAACTCGGCGGCCCACGCGCGGGTGAGCGCGGCCAGCGCCGCCTTGGTCGCGCCGTATGCGGCGCCCGCCGGCAGGCCGATCTGCCCGGCCATGCTGCCGACGTTGATGATGTTGCCGCGGCCTCGTTCGGCCATCTTCGGTGCGAGCGCGGCCACCAGGAAGTAAGCGGAGCGCACGTTGGCGGCGAAGAGGGCGTCGAAGGTCTCCGGCGTCAACTCCGGGGTGGGGCCGAACCAGGCGAACCCGGCGTTGTTGACCACGACCTCGGCCTCGCTCGCGGCCGCCGCGACCTGATCGATCGCATGGACGTCCGCCAGATCGGCGCCGAGAAACGCCGCGCTGCCGCCGTTCTTCTCGATCTCCCGCACGACCTCGGCGCCCCGCTCGGCGTCCCGTCCGTGCACGAGGACGTGGAAGCCGTCCTCCGCCAGCCGCACGGCGACGGCCCGGCCGATACCCGAGGTCGCCCCCGTCACCAACGCGGTGCCCGGCGAGTGGGTGTTCACAGCTTCCGTCATGGCTTGTCTCCCGTTCATGGATCAGACTGGTTGGTCTACCCGACAGCCCCAACCTAGACCGATCTGTCTAGGGAAGTCAACCGTTCAGACTCGAATCAAGTGCGAATATGCGTCGTAGTCAGACTGAATGGTCTTTGCCGAGATGCGAGCCACTTCTAGACCAATCGGTCCGCTTTTGACAGTCGCGGAGCGGCGATTTTGCTCACGCAAAGCAGCGGGGCCCGGAGCGATCCGCTCCGGGCCCCGCTTGAACAGTTCCGGTCTACGCCGCCGCCATGGCTCTGGCCAGGGCGAGTTCGAGGACGATGATGAGGCTGTCGCGGACGGAGCCGGAGTCGCGGGCGTCGAATTCTATGACGGGGACCGCGGATTCCACGTCGAGGGCCTCGCGGACCGCGTCGAGGGGGTGCGGGACGGTGTCGGCGAACCTGTTGACCGCCACGGCGAAGGGCATCGTGCGGCGCTCGAAGTAGTCGACCGCGGGGAAGCAGTCCTCGAGCCTTCTGCTGTCCACGACGACGAGGGCGCCCAGCGCGCCCTCGGTGACGTCGTCCCACATGAAGCCGAATCTGTCCTGGCCGGGGGTGCCGAACAGGTACAGCTTCAGCGTCGGGTCGAGCATCACCGAGCCGAAGTCCATGGCGACGGTGGTGGTGGTCTTGTTCGGGGTCATCGACACGTCGTCGACCCCCGCCGCCACCTCCGTGATGGCGGCCTCGGTGGTCAGCGGTGGTACGTCGGATACTGCGGCGACGGCGGTGGTCTTGCCTACGCCGAATCCCCCGGCGATCACCATCTTCACCGGCATGGGCGCGGGTGCCGCCTCTGCGGGCAGCCCGCGCGGTCCTGCTTCGAAGTCCATGTCGAACCTATGCTTGCTCGGGGCGGCTGCGGAAAGGGGCGGAGGGGGCGCCGGGATTGAGCCGGTCGCCGGCGGTGTGGGCGCGCATCTCAGGCGCGACCGGCGGCGGTGGGTATGGCTCGTAGCCCATTGATGACCCTTCGCAGGACGTCGACGTCGGTGTTGATGGCGGACCGCGGCTCGTGCACCGTCAGGAACCGCCCGGCCCGCAGGTCCCCCGCCAGCACCCGGACCACGTTCAGATGCAGGCCGAGTCGCACGGCGAGCTCGGCGAGGGACTGCGGGGTACCGCAGGCCTCGACGATAGCGCGCCGCTCGAAGGCCAGCGCCCCCAGCTGGTGCAGCCCCTCCGTGGTCGCGACCACCTGCGTCTCCATCGGCAGCTCCACACCGGCGGCCACGACCCGGCCCTCGGTGAGCAGGAACGGCCGCACGACGCCGGGCCGGGTCCCGGTACCCGCCGGCTCCGTGACCGTGCCGGGTCGCGGACTCTCCCCCGTATCGCGGCTCATGTCGACACTCCGGCGGCGGTCACTGAGTTCTTCAGCTCCATGATCAGCTGCGGGTTGAGCACCGCGCCGACCCGGTTGCCGAAGAGCGTCATCTCGTAGGCCACGTTGCCCAGCTTGGCGTCCTTCGCGGTGACCACGCCGAGCACGCAGCCGCTGCCGATCGAGGAGACGAGCAGGTGTCCGTCCTCCATGTCGATGATCACCTTGCGCAGCGGACCGAGCCCGTAGTGCCCGGCGGCCCCCGCCGCCAGGCTCGTGAGGCCGGAGACGATCGCGGCGAGGCGCTCCGAGGAGCCGCGGTCCTCCGGCCTCGACACCGCGATCAGCAGGCCGTCCGAGGAGACCGCGATCGCGTCCGCGACCCCGGCGGTGTCGGTGGCGAAGCGCGTGACCAGCCAGGTGAACTCGGCCGCGGCGGTGCGCAGGTCCTGGGTGCTGGCATCGGGCGTCTGGCTGGGGCTCATCACGGCCGTATTCCTTCCGGTTCGTCACTGGCACGGATTATCGGGAGATTCTGCGTCGTGGCGCGCAGGGCCTCCGCGACTCCGGCCTCGAATTCCTCCACGGCCGCACGCGCGGCCTCGGCGTCGAGTAGCTCGGCGTCGGCCAGTGCGGCGGACACCGAGGGGGCGGATTCGCGCACGGCGGCACGGTTCCGGGTACGCCGTGGCAGGGCGCCCGGCGGGTTCGGATCGTCGCCCGCGTCGTGCAGGCCCGGGGCCGTCCGCTCCGGCGCGGACTCCGCCTCGGGGGCCGGCCGGCGGCGCGGCAGCAGCGGCAGCGCGACGGCCGGTTCCGGGCCGGGCGGCGATACGGCGGGCGGTTCGACGGCGGCGGCCGCGGCCCTGATCCGGCGCGCCAGGTCCGCGGAGGTCGGCGGCAGCATGGCGGGCGGCGGGGACGGGGCGACCGGGTTTCCGTTGGCGTGCAGGCCGTTGACGCGGCGTGGCGCCGGATCAGGGATCGCGTCCGACGGCGACGGCGGCTCGTCGGCCGTCTTCGCGGAGCGCCGGCGGATCGGCAGCGGATCGGCGCCCGGGGCGGACACGACCTTGAAGTCGTCCTTCGCGGGCGCGTTCGCCGCGGCGCGGCGCAGCGGCATCGGCGGCAGGTTCGGCGGCACCGGGGCGGGCCGCGGGTCGGACGTGGTCGCGCGCTGCTCGGGCAGCGCCGCGGGCCTGCCGGGCGGCACGGAACGCGCGGCCTGCGCGGGTTCGCGGCGGCGGGCCGGCGGTTCCGGGGCGTCGAACAGCAGGTTCGTGCCGATGTCCAGACGCACCGTCACACCGCCGCCCGGCGTGGCGGACAGCCGCACCGAGATGCCGGAGCGGCGGGCCAGCCGGCCGACCACGAACAGCCCGAGCACCTTCGTGGGCGCCAGGTCCAGCCGCTCGCGCCGCACGAGGCGCGCGTTCTCCTCGGCCAGCCGCGCGGGCGTCATGCCGACGCCGTGGTCCACGATCTCGATGTACGCGCCCTGAGGCGTCGGGCGCACGGATATGTCGACGGACGAGGTCTGCGGCGAGAAGGACACCGCGTTCTCGACGAGTTCGGCCACGATCAGGGTCAGGTCGCCGACCGCGGCGGGCGCGACGGTGACGTCGCCCTCGGCGGACAGCACCGCCCGCTGGTAGCCCTCGACGCGGCCGACCGCGCTGCGCACCACGTCCGTCAGCCGCAGCGGGGCGTCGCTGAGCACCGGCTCGGTCTCCCCGGACAGCAGCATCAGGCTGTCCGCGCCGCGCTGCAGGCGCACCGCGATGTGGTCGATCCGGTAGAGCCGCTCGAGGACGGAGGGGTCGGTCTCCTCCCGCTCGGCCGCGTCGATCAGCGCGAGCTGACGGCCGGTCAGGTTGTGGATGCGGCGTCCGACGTTGCCGAACATCTCCGCGGTGTTGCGGCGCACGGCCATCTGCCGCTCCAGCACGCGCACCGCGCTGTCCTGCACCCAGTTGAAGGCCTCGGCGAGCTTGCCGATCTCGTCGGAGGTGACCACCGGCACCCTCTCGAAGACCGGCACGGCCTGCGGGTCCCCGGTGTCGTCCTCGTCCGCGACCCGCTCCAGGTCGGCGCGGGTGACCTCGGCGATCTTGGTGGCCGCCGCGGTGAGCTGCAGCATCGGGTTGACCACCGAGCGGCGGATCCGGTACTCGAGGACCACCAGCAGGATCAGCACCACCCAGGCGACCGTGACCAGGCCGAGCGCGAACCACTGCTCGCTCTTCGCCTGGTGCCGCGCGGAGCCGATGACGTCCGCGGCGACCTGCTGTTCCATCGCGTCGCGGTCCTGCGTGGACTGCACCGAGGCCTGCAGCAGGCCGGTCGAGCTCTGCAGCCCGACGAGGTCGGGCATGCCCAGCTGATCGGCCATCAGCACCTGGTCCACGGCGGCGGCCGGGTCGGCGCTGGACAGCTGCTCCTCGATGTTCTGCTGCTCGGAGTTGAGGTAGGACTGCGCGAGCGAGGCGATCGAGGTGGTGAAGCGGTTCTGGTCGGAACTGGCGGCGACGCCCTCGAAGCGCGCGGCCTCGTTCAGGCTGACGCCGTAGTCGCGCTCGGCGGCGCTCAGGTCGGGCCAGTCGAGCACCGCGCCGCCGTCGGCCTGGTCGAGGTCGGCCTGGTTGCTCATGGCCAGCAGGTCGATCTCGCGGTTGTGCTCGCGCATGTCGGCGTCGTAGAGGGAGCCGAGTTCGCCCACGTCGGCCGCCGCCGGGCCGCCGTTCTCGGCGAGCACATCCATGTCCAGCGCGTTGTAGAGCTCCTGGATCGCCGTGCCGTAGCCGGTCTCCACGGCGGCGCTCTTGTCCGCGGCGGGCTGGTACGCGGTGGCCCGCGCCCCGCTGACGCCCTGCGTCTCCCAGACGACCTCGGCGAGCGCCTGGCCGAGCGCGGAGGACGTGGCGGGATCGAGGTTGCGGCGCACGGCGGCGAGCGCGTGGTCGGTGCTCGCGGCGTAGGTCCTGAGCGTCTGCACCGTGTCGCCGGACAGGCGGTTGGGCACCGCGGAAACGCCCTGCAGGCCGACCGCGACGGACTGTTCGGTCTCCAAGGCGTTGACCAGCACGTAGACCTGCTCGGCCTGGGTCATCTGGTCGGCCGCGGAGTTCCACTGCCGGGCGGTGTCGAAGTAGCCGTAGGCGACCGGGGCGATGAGCGCCAGGATGATCAGCAGCGGGGCCGCGACGAGGATGTCGAGCTTGCGGCGCAGCGGCATGGAGTCGAGCCGGCCGACACCCGCCCGCGCGGTCCGGCTCGCTCCGCTCCCCGTGCGCACGGCCACTGACGCCTCCACCTCGAACGAATGCGGCACGATGATCAGACAATGGGATCTCGAACGACTGGAACAGTAGCGAATCGCGGGGGCGCTTGTCTCCCCCGTACGGACGGGGTGTCGCAGGGCACGGATGGGTGAACGCTCACCCAGGTGTCAGTGAGCTGGGACTGCGCGTGACGGAACCGGTTGACCACGCCGCGTATTCGGCTCGGCAAATTTCTCTTAAAGCGGCTGCCCGCAACGGGTACGGGGGCTTGAAACACCGACGGCGGCGTCGGAAAATCCGCGCGGCCGCCGGGTGGGGGGCCCGCTGACGGCCGGTCAGAGCCCGGCGACCGGACCGATCACGACGATCGCGGGCGGTGTCACGCCGGCCCGCTCGACGTCCGCGGCCATCGTCTCGAGCCGGGTGCGCACGACCCTCTCGCCCGGCCGGGAGCCGTCCTGCACCACCACGACGGGGGTTCGCGGGTCCTTGCCGCCCTCGAGCAGCGCCGCGCCGATCGCGCCGAGCCGCTCGACCGCCATCAGCAGCACGAGCGTGCCGCGCAGCCGGGCGAGCGCGTCCCAGTCCACGAGCGATTTCGGGTGGCCAGGCGCGACGTGCCCGGAGACCACGGTGAACTCGTGCGCCACGCCGCGGTGGGTGACCGGCACCCCGGCGAGTCCGGGCACCGACACCGCGCTGGTCAGCCCGGGCACGACGGTGACCGGAACGTCCGCCTCGGCGCAGGCGATGATCTCCTCGTAGCCGCGGCCGAAGACGAAGGGGTCGCCGCCCTTGAGGCGCACCACGAACTTCCCGGCCTTGGCCCGGTCGACCAGGATCCGGTTGATCTCCTCCTGCGCCATCGAGCGGCCGTAAGGGATCTTCGACGCGTCCACGATCTCGACGTCGGCGGGCAGCTCGTCGAGCAGGCCGAGCGGGGCGAGCCGGTCGGCGACGACGACGTCGGCCTCGGCGAGCAGCCGCCGGCCGCGGACGGTGATCAGGTCGGGGTCGCCCGGTCCGCCGCCGACCAGTGCGACGCCCGGCGCCCGGCCGCGGAAGCGCGGCGCGGCCAGGGTTCCCTCGCGCAGTCCCTCGACGACGGCGTCGCGCACTGCGGCGGAGCGGCGCGGATCGGCGGTGTCGGCGCCGAGCACGGACACGGTGACGCCGGCGTGTGTCCCGACGGCCGGGGTCCACGCCGTCGAGGCCACGGCGTCGTCGGCGCGCGAGCAGAAGACGCGGGCCCGCTCGGCCTCGGCGGCCACGGCCGCGTTGACCGCGGTGTCGTCGGTGGCGGCCACGGCGTACCAGGCGTCGGCGAGATCGCCCTGCCGGTAGCCGCGTTCGGCCCACTCGACGTGCCCGGCGGTGATGTAGCCCTCGACGGCGGCGGTGACCTCGGGCGAGACGACGGTCACCCGGGCACCGGCGTGCAGCAGCCCGGCCACCCGGCGGGCGGCGACCCGCCCCCCGCCGACCACCACGACCCGGCGTCCGGCCAGGCGCAGGCCGAGGGGGTAGACCTCGGGCGCCCCGCTCGGATCCGACGGGGTCTCGGCGGTGCTCACCACGGGGTTCCTCTTTCGTGCCAGTCTTCAGATGACACGTCGAGCATAATCACTGCTGATCACGGGTGCGCGGCACGACCGCCTCGGCGCTGGCGTCGGCGACGCCGGCCGAGTCGAAGGTGGCGACCTCGCGCAGCGCGCGGACCGCGGAGGCGACCAGCGGCAGCGCCAGCACGGCGCCGGAGCCCTCGCCGAGCCGCAGTTCCAGATCGATCAACGGGTTAATGCCGAGGGCCTCGAGGGCGAGCGCGTGGCCCGGCTCGGCGGAGCGGTGCCCGGCCACGCAGGCGACCGTCACCTCGGGCGCGATGGCCTGCGCCACCAGGGCCGCGGCCCCGGCGATCACGCCGTCCAGCACGACCGGGGTGCGCAGCGCCGCGCCGCCCAGGATGAAGCCGGCGAGCGCCGCGTGCTCCAGGCCGCCGAAGGCCGCGAGCACCCCGATCGGGTCCTGCGGGTCGGGCCGGTGCAGCTCCAGGGCGCGGCGGACGATCTCCACCTTGTGCGCGTAGGTCTGCTCGTCGATGCCGGTGCCGTAGCCGGTCACCTGCGCCGGGGAGGCCCCGGTGAACGCGGCGATCAGCGCGGCGGACGCGGTCGTGTTGGCGATGCCCATGTCGCCGGTGAGCAGGCAGCGGTTGCCCGCGGCCACCAGGTCGCGCGAAGTCTCGATGCCCGCCTCGATCGCGGCCATCACCTCGTCCCGGGTCAGCGCCGGACCCTGCGTCATGTCGGCGGTGCCGAACCGGATCTTGCGCGGCACCAGGCCGGAGGCGTTGCCCAGGTTGGCGTTCACGCCCACGTCCACGACGCAGACCTCGGCGCCGACCTGCTTGGCGAAGGCGTTGACCACCGCGCCGCCGGCCAGGAAGTTGGCCACCATCTGCGCGGTGACCTCCTGCGGCCAGGGGGTGACGCCCTGGGCGTGCACGCCGTGGTCCGCGGCGAAGACCGCGAGCGCGGCCGGCTCGGGCAGCGGCGGCGGGCATTCCCCGGCCAGCCCGGCGAGCTGCTCGGCCACGTGCTCGAGCATGCCGAGCGAGCCCGGCGGCTTGGTCATCCGGGCCTGGCGCTCCCGCGCGGCGGCCGCGGCGTCCTCGTCAAGTCCGCGCACCGCGTCCACGGTCGCGTCGAGCATCGAGACGGGATCGCCGCCGGGCATCGCGCGACGGCCGTAGTCCTCCTCGTGCACGGCCCACGACAGGGGCCTGCGACGCGCCCAGCCGGCCCCGGCCAGTTCGGGCTCGCTCGGGAAGCGCTTGACGTATCCGACGCAGAGGTACGCGACGATCTGCAGGTGCTCGGGCAGGCCGAGCGTCTCGGACAGCTCGCGCTCGTCGAAGAAGGAGACCCAGCCGACGCCGAGGCCCTCGGCGCGCGCGGCGAGCCACAGGTTCTCGACGGCCAGGCAGGTGGAGAACGGCGCCATCATCGGCTGCGTGTACCGGCCGAGCGTGTGCCGTCCGCCGCGGGTCGGATCGCAGGTGACGACGATGTTGACCGGGGTGTCGAGGATCGCCTCGATCTTCAGCGCGGCGAAGGCCTTCGCGCGCGCCTTGGGCAGCGACGCGGCGTACGCCTTGCGCTGGCGGACCGCGAGATCGTGCACGGCGCGGCGGCGCTCCTCGTCCCGCAGCACCAGGAAGTCCCAGGGCTGCGAGAAGCCGACGGAGGGCGCGGTGTGCGCGGCCTCCAGGATCCGGGTCAGGACGTCGATGGGGAGTTCGTCCGGCAGGAAGTCGTTCCGGATGTCGCGGCGCTCGTGGATGACCCGGTAGACCGCTTCCATCTCGGCCTCGCCGTAGCCGGGGGCGCGGTCCTCCTCGGCGGCGGGCGCCGCGGGAGCGGGCGCCGGCGCCTTTGCGGGCGCGGCGGGCCGCGGCGCGGGCTTGACGGCGGGCTTCGCGACGGGTTTGGCGGCGGGCTGCTCGACCGCGGCCTGCCGGACGGGCTCCGGAGCGGGCGCGGGCTGCTGCTCGACCTGGGTCGGCGGCTGCTGCTGCTCGACCTGGGCAGACTGGACCGGCGGCTGCTGCTCGACCTGGGCAGACTGGGGTTGCGGCTGCTGCTGGGGCTGCGGACGGGCGTGCGAGCCGGAGCCGGAGAGCGGATCGTCCTCGCCGGGCTCCTGCTGCTTGGCCTGCTGCTGCGCCTGGGCCTCAGCCTGCTCCTGCTCGGCGTATTCGGGCTCGTACGTGCCGGACTGCGCGGCGAAGTCCTCCTCCTCGCCGGGCTCCGGGTCGAGCAGCACCGGCATGGGCGCGGACAGCGCCTCGGGGACCGTCTCGTCGACCGAGTTGTCGGCGCGGCGGCGGGTGCCGCGCGGGGCGGGCTCGTTGCCCTGCGGTGCGACGGCCTGCCAGGGGACGACGAGTTCGTCGGCCTCCGGCGCGGACTCCTCGAACTGCTGCGGAGCCTGCTGCGCGGGTGCGGGGGCGGGCTGCTGCCGAGCCGCCTTCGCGGGACGCGGCGGCAGCGGCGGAAGATCGCCCGCCGAGTCCTCCGGTACCCGGCGCGGGGCCGGGACCGCGGGGGCGACCGAACGCAGGTTGGCGCTGCTCAGGTCGTCCGCCGCGGGCGGATTCGCGGGCGCGGGGGCAGCGGCGCCCTGCGGCGGCTGGCCAGAGACGCGGCGGCGCGGCGGCGCCATGCTCTCGCGCACTCCACTGGCCGAAGGGGAAGCAGAACCCTGCTCCTGCCGCACGTCGTGCCGGCCGGACTGGGACTGCGGGTCCTGATACGCCTCCGGCGCGGGCTGCGCGGCGGGTTCGAACACGGACGGGGCCTGCTGCGGCACGGACTGCTGCGGGACGGACTGCTGCGGGACGGACTGCTGCGGGACGGACTGCGGCTGCTGCCGCGGCGGCGCCTGGACCGGCGGCTGCTGCGGAACGGACTGCTGTTGCTGGGGAACGGACTGCTGCTGCGAGGCCTGCGCCTGAACCGGCTGCTGCTGCGGAACGGACGGCTGCTGCTGAACCTGCGCCTGGACCGGCTGCTGCTGGGGAACGGCCTGCTGCTGCGAGGCCCGCGCCTGAACCGGCTGCTGCTGCGGAACCGTCGTCTGCTGCTGCGGAACGGACGGCTGCTGCTGAACCTGCGCCTGGGCTGTGACCGTGCGCTGGCCGGAGGAGGAGAGCGGGTCGGCCTCGGTCTGCGCGGCGGCGTCGGCCTGCTGCTGGCGCACGGCGGCGCGTCCGGCGGCGACGGCTCCGGCAGCGGCGATGCCGCCTCCGGTGCTGCGCACGCCGGAGCGGGCCGGGCCGCGCTCGGGCAGCGGGACGGGCGCGGGCAGCGGCTGCGCGGGGACGGCCGGGCGCTGGGCCTGCTGAACAGGGCGCGGCGCCTGCTGCTGCACGGCCTGGGCGGCCCGCGGCGGCGCGGCGGACCAGGACGCCGAGCCGGAGAGCGGGTCGAACTCCTGCTCCGGATAGCCGCCGCGGTCGGCGGAGTCCTGCGCAAGCGGCGGCGCGTACGGCGCGGCGGACGCGGCCGGAGGCGGGACCGCTCCCACGTGCTGCGCGGGTCCCGGGCCCGGCTGCTGCGCCATCGGTGCAGGCTGCGGCGCTGCGGCCGGGGCGCCGGCCTGGGCCGGGATCGGGCCCGCGGCGGCGCCCGGCTGCTGCTGCGCGACCGGCCGCTGCGGCGGAGCCGGAGCGGGCACGGGCGCGGGGGCGGGCGGCACCTGGTAGTCCTCGGGAGCGCCCGCGTCGTAGAGCGGGTAGAACTCGGCGGTCGGCGCGTCGTGTCCCGGGCCGGGGGCCGGCATGGTCAGCCGGGGCTGCGGCGCGGTCGAGTCGATCTCCATCGGCTGCGGCATGCCGGTCACGCCGGGCATCGGGTTCGGACGCTGCGGGCCGCCGAAAGCGGCTTCCGGGTAGCCGACGCCGGAGGCGCCGGGGGTCGCGAGCCACGGCGTGTCCTGCGGCTGCGCGGGCTGGCCGGGCGGCCGGCCGCCGACCTGCCCGGGGACGCCGGCGTTCGGCGGCAGCGGACGGCCCGGCAGCTGACCCTGCATCGGACGGCCGACCGGCTGCGGTCCGCGCTGCCGCGGCGTGCCGCCCAGCGGGGCCTGTCCCGGCGCGCCGGCGCCCGGGGCCGCGGCACGCTGATCCGGCCGCCCGTCCGCCGGGCCGGCCGCACGCTCGTAGCCCTGCGCGTCGAGCTCGTGGCCGAACTCGTCGGTGCCGGTCATCGTGCCTCCTCGTTCCGTGTCCACAGCGCCGTGCCTCGACTGGTGCTCTTCCTCGCCTGGCCGGGCCCTGTCCCCCGCGGGAACCGTGCGGACCTGACGGATCCCTGCGCGCCCACCGCGCGGCGATCACGTACCCTACCCGGAACGCACGGCCGCCGTCATCGCCGCGGAAAGACGCGGCGGTCGCGCACGGCGCCCGGTATCAGGCAGTGCGCAGGTGACGGGAAGCCGTCAACCGGCTGAGCGAGTGACGCACGCCACCCGTCCGAAGGATGTGGCGCGCATCGCGGTGCTAGCAAAAAGGAAATACCGGAGTACTCGGATTTCCCCGGGCGCAGGGGACGAATTCCGAACGGCACGCGAACGTTCGCATGCCGTGGCGTGAAGCGGCGTCAGGAGCGTTCGCTCCAGAGCACGAACACCGGGTCCTGGGCGGCGAAGCGGTGGGCGTCGCCGGGTAGCGAGACGAGCCGTGAGGACTGCAACAGTACGCCGTCCACCCGACGCCGCTCCCGGCCCTCGCCGCGCAGCGCGGCCTTCACCTCGGCCACCCGGTCGATCGCGGTGGTCGCCGCCACCACTATTCGCGGATCGCGCCCGGTCACGGCGCGCACCACGTCGGGTCCGCCGCCGCCGAGGAACACCGCGTCCGGCTGCGGCAGGTCGAGCAGCGCTTCCGGGGCCTGGCCGCGCACCACCCGCAGCCGCACCTGATGCATCGTCGCGTTGAGGTCTATCCGTTCGCAGGAGTCGGCGTCCCGCTCGACGGCGACGACGGCGGCGCCGAGCCGCGCGCATTCGATGCCGACGGAACCGGAGCCGGCGCCGACGTCCCAGACCAGCGTTCCGGGCCGCGGCGCGAGCCGGGCCAGCACCAGCGCACGCGCCTCCGCGGGCAGCACGCGTCCGGAGCGGTAGACGAAGGCGTTGTCGGTCGCGGCCCAGCCGCCGGCCGGTCCGGCCCAGCCCGCGACCGGCACGGGGCCGGCCCCGGAGGCGCCCGGCGCGAGCACCTGCGCCTCGTCGAGGCAGAGCACGATGCACGGGTCGCCCCAGATGTGCCGTTCCGCGGCCTCGTCCAGGCCGAGCCACTCGACGGATTCCTCGGGCTCGCCGAGCCGTTGCGCGACCACCAGGGTGCGTGCGGGTCCTGATTTGTCCGGTCCGAGCAGTTCGACGGCCAGTTCGCGCGGTCCCGCGCCCTCACCGCACATCACGGCGACCTTGGGGTACGCGCGGCACAGGTTCGCCGCCGCCCGCAGCGTGGCACCGGGTCCGTGGCCGAAGCCGCCGTCCTTCGCCGCGCGGCCGCCGGTGCGCACCTTGCCGGAGCCGCGGGTCTCGGTGCTGTCGACGCCGTCGGCCGGCGGATCGACCGCCACGACGAACGCGTCCTCCCAGGCGAGTCCGATCCGGCCGAAGGCGGTGGCGACGGAGGAGACCGCCGGGATCGTGCGCACCCTGAGCCCCTGCTCGCGCAGCGCCCGCACCACGCCGAAGTAGCCCGGGTCGCCCGAGGCCACCACGACCGCCGGGCCGTCGTGCAGCGCGAGCCTGGTCAGCGCCGCGCCGAGGCCGCCCATGTAGATGCGGCGCGCGGTCTCCGGGACGGGGAGCAGGTCGAGGTGCCGGATGCTGCCGATGACGAGCGTGGCCCGCTGCAGCGCATGGCGCGCGGCCGGGCCCAGCGGAGAGCCGTCGAAGCCGAGGACCGTCACCGTCACCCTCGACGATGCGGCCGGAATCGCCCCGCGCGGCCCGTGCTCCTGCTCAGTTGCCATGTCGCTCCGATCATCCCACGGGGGGCTGGGGCGGGCCGACCGGTCGGGAAAGCCGCGTTTCCGGGACGGAACGGACTTCCGGGCGTGCGGCGACGGTGTCGTGCCGGGGCGGGTGCGTGGGGGCGTGGTGATGACGGTGGTGATGGCCGTGCTGGTGCGCGGGGTCGTCCGGGTGATCGTGCGGACGCTGCTCCTGGCCGACGCGCTCCTCGAAGCCGGGCAGCGCGATGCGGTAGACGCAGGCGTCGCAGTTCATGCCGGCCGGTGCGCCGCCGCGGCCGTCGGCCTCGAGATAGCGTTCGATGACGAGGTCGGCGAGTTCGTCGCAGTCCCCGATGACGTCGGCCACGGCCACCGCCGTCTCGGCCCTGTCGAGCCACGCGTCGACCTGCGTGTGGATGCGGGTCGGCAGGACGCCGGGGAAGAGGAAGAACGGGAGCACGAGCACGCGTCGGGCGCCGAGCGTGCGCAGCCGGTCCAGCCCCTCGGGCACGGAGGGCTCGGCGAGGGACACGAACGCCGCCTCGACCTGACGGATGCCCAGGTCGCGCGTCGTCTCCCAGAGCAGCCGCGCGGCCCGGTAGAGGTCCGCGTTGGCGTCGGGGTCGGTGGTGCCGCGGCCGACGAGCAGCACGGAGTCGGCCTGGAACTCGCGCGCGTGGGTCGCCAGGCGCCGCCGCAGCAGGTCGAGGATCACCGGGTGCGGGCCGAGCGGCCGGGCGTACTCGGTCCGGACTCCGGGGTGCCGGTCGCGTTCGCGGGCCAGCGCCGCCGGGATGTCGCCCTTCGCGTGTCCGGCGGCGAGCAGGATCAGCGGTACGGCCGTCAGATTCCGGTGGCCCGCCTCGACGAGACCGGCGACCGCCTCCTTGAGCGGCGGCGGGGAGAGTTCGATGAAGCCGCCGGCCACCGCGTCGGCCGCGCCGCGCTCGACGGCCCGCGCCTCGACCCGGCGTACGAACTTCCGGAACTCGTCGGCGCCCTCGTTGTCCCGAGTGCCGTGCCCGACGATCAGCAGAGCGCTCATGCCCCCACCTCGCTGGCGCTCGGCGAGCGCATTCGCGAAAGCCCTGTGTTCAATGGTTCGCTCGCAAGCTCGCTCACGCTTCCCCCTCCCAGTACAGCAGTGCGTTGAGCGCCGCCGCGGCGACCGCCGATCCGCCCTTGCCGGAGATGTTGCTGACGGCGGGCAGTCCGCTCTCCCGCAGCGCCTGCTTGGACTCGACCGCGCCGACGAAACCGACCGGCAGGCCGAGGACGAGCAGCGGTTTGTACGCGTCCGCGTGCCCGATCAATTCGAACAGCGCGGTCGGCGCGCACCCGATGACATAGACGGCGCCGGGCCCCGCTTCCTCGGCCGCGAGCCGGAGGGCCGCCGCCGAACGCGTGATACCCGCATCCTTGGCGAGGTCAACCGAACGTGGATCGGTGATGTGGCAGAGCGTCCGACGCCGCGTGATCCCGGCCGCGACCATCGCCACGTCCGCGACCACCGGCGCGTCCGCGCGCAGCGCCTCCACCGCACGTCCGAGCACGGATTCCGCGGGCAGCACCAGGTCTTCGGCGTATTCGAGGTCGGCGCTGGCGTGCACGACGCGCTCCAGCAGGGCCCGGGCCAGCGGCGGGCGCGCCGCGTCGTCCGGGTGGCGGGCGGCGAGTCGGCCGCGCAGGATCGCGTAGGACTCCTGCTCGATCGGGTGAATTGCTCTGCTCACTGTGCGGCTTTCATTTCAATGACGTCGACCGGGCAGACCTCCTGGCACTGACCGCACCCGGTGCACTTCGCGGCCAGCACGAGCAGTCGACCGCCGTCCGGCCGGATCGCGTGCTCGGGACAGGTCAGCAGACAGGCTCCGCAGCCCTGGCACGCGCCGATCTCGGCGATGAGGCGGGACGCCGCGCGGGTCATCGGCCGGCCCACGAGTAGCCCCGCGGAGTGACGAAGCGTCCGGCGACGACGCGCGACTGCGAACAGCCGACGATCAGGGTGGTGTACATGTCGATGACGGCCGGGTCGAATTCGGCGAGCGTGGTCAGGCCATGCGATTCGTCGGGCCGTCCGGCGTTGCGCACCCAGCCGATCGGCGTGGTCGCGGGCCGGTGCTCGGCGAGAATCGCGAGGGCCTTGGGCAGCTGCCAGTCGCGCTTCGCCGAGCGCGGGTTGTAGAAGCTGACGACGAAGTCGCCCTCGGCCGCCGCGCGCACCCGCCGTTCGATCGCGGGCCACGGGGTGTGCAGATCGGACAGCGAGATCGAGCAGTGGTCGTGGCCGAGCGGCGCGCCGAGCACGTTCGAGGCCGCCGTCGCCGCGGTGATCCCGGGGACGCAGACCACGTCGATCTCGGCGGTCTCGGCGTGGTCGAGCGCCGGGGAGGCCATCGCGTACACGCCCGCGTCGCCGGAGCCGATCAGCGCCACGCGATGCCCGGCCCGCGCGAGGTCCACGGCGCCGCGGGCCCGCTGCTCCTCGGCGCCGAGGCCGGTGGCCTCGATGCGGACGTCGGGCGCAAGGACATCGCGGACCTGATCGACGTATTGGTCGAGGCCGACGACGATCTCGGCGTCGCGCAGCTCGGCGAGGGCGCGCGGCGCGGTCAGATCCCGGGCGCCGGGTCCGAGGCCGATCACCGCCAGCCTTCCCCGTACCTGGTCAGCGTGCTCGGCCACGGCGGCGGTCGCCATCGGATACTCCCTCGCGGATTTCTTCTTGGGTACCAGCAGGCGGCCCGGCGCGCGGCCGGGCCCGGCGTGGCGCGCGGCGGCTTCGGCCACGGACGGGGTTCCGGCCGCCGCGCGGACGATCTCGGACGGGTTCGGCACCTCGACCTCGGCGAGCGCCGTCGCCGGATGGCAGCGCAGCGGCCAGCCGCGCAGCTTCGCGGCCTCGACGATGCCGGGCTCGTCGGCCTTGAGGTCGGCGGTGGCGAGCGCGGACACGTCGGCGGCGGACAGATCGGCGTCCGCCAGCGCGGCGTCGACCGTCTCCAGCACTTCCTCGGCGCCGACGCCGCGCGACGCCCCGACACCGACCACGATTCGTCTGCCGGGCAACGGTGGCAGCGGCCTGATGCCGTCGGCGTCCCGGGCGTTGCTGATCACCGGCTCGCCGCCGATCGCCGCGGCGACCCGACGCGCCAGATCGTTCGCGCCGTAGTGCCCGCCGAGCAGCGCGACCGCGAAGCGCCGTCCCTCGTCGACGCAGACGACCGGAGCGTCCGTGGTCTTGTGGCCCAGCGACGGCGCCAGAATCCGCACCGTCGCACCCGCCGCCAGGAACGCCACGACCGCATCGCAGTCCCGGAACGCCGCGCGCAGTGAATCCGCGACCGTGTCCCGTTCGACGACCTCGACCTCGTCCGGCCACAGAGCCTTGAGGTACGCCGCCGCCTCGCGACCGGAGTCGGTCGCGGCGATGCAGCCGATGCGGGTCACAACAACTCACCCCACACGACGAACACCGGGTTCTGCGCCGCGAGGCGGTGCGAGCCGTCCGGGAGCGGGGCGAAGCGCGAGGCCTGCTGGAGGATCCCGTCGGCCTTGTAGCCGTGGCTGGCGAGATGCGGCAGCACGGTACTTGCGCGCTCCAGTGACGCGAAGGTGGCGACGAGGCGCGGCGGACGGCGGTCGAGAACCGTACGCAGCACGTCCATTCCGCCGCCGCCGATGAACACCGCGTCGGGGTCCGGCAGACGGGCGGCGTGGTCGCCCGCGTCGCCCGCACATATATATAGTCCTGTCCCACTGTGCTTAGCCGCGTTACGCCTGATGCGTTCACAGGACTCTGAGTCTCGTTCGACGGCGAGCACCGCGGCGCCGCGGCGGGCGCACTCGATCCCGACCGAGCCGGAGCCCGCGCCGAGGTCCCAGATCAGGTGGCCGAACTTGGGCCCGAGCAGCGAGACGACCAGGGTGCGGGTCTCCAGCTTGGTGATCTGGCCGTCGCGGTGCTCGAACGCCTCGTCGGGCAGCGGCACCGACGGATCCTCGCTCGCGGTCACGCCGCCGGCCCGCGCCCCGGCCAGCCAGCCGGCCGACTCGCGCGCCGGGATCGGGGCGAGGAAGAGCACGACGTTCGGGTCCTCCGCCTTGGTCTGCGCGGCCTCGGCGAGGTTGTAGGACCGCACGCACTCCTCGTCCGTGCCGAGCCGCTCGGCGATCCACACCACCCGATCGTCCGCCCTGAGCCCCGCCGCGAGCAGCGCCTTCGCCAGGTCGCGCGGCATGGCGCGGGGTCCGGTGAGCACGGCCACCTTCGGGTGCGCGAGGCAGGCGTTGACCGCGCGTCGCAAAGTCCTGCTGGTACTGGAGTTCCCGGCGTGCGCCGAGACCACCGCGGCGTCGTCCCAGTCCAGGCGGACGGCGGAGAACGCGGCGGCGACCGAGGAGATCGCCGGGATGACGCGGGCGACCTCGAGGCCGCCGGCGCGCAACCGCCGCACGATGCCGAAGAAGCCCGGATCGCCCGACGCGACGACCACCGCGTTCCCGTCGTGCCGGCCGATCGCGCCCAGCGCCGGCTCCAGCGCCCCGATCTGGATCGTGCGCGCGCCCTCGGGTATCGGAACCGCCGCGAGGTGCCGCGCCCCGCCGACGACCAGCGTCGCCGACGCGAGTTCCGCGAGCGCGTCCGCCCCCAGCTCCGCGCCCGAGTATCCGATGACCGTCAGTTCACCCATGCCGTGCCCCACCCTCTGCCCATTGCGCACTCGAGCCGACCAACACCGTTCCGGTGAAGTCGACCAGCGCCACCCGGGCCCGTAGGGCGCCGGCGCACTCCACCTGCGCGAAGCGCTCCAGCACTCGCGCGACCTGCTCGCAGAGCGCGTTCGCGCACGCCGGCAGGGCACCGGCAGTATCCCAGAGTTCGAATACGTGCCGTGCGGTATTAGCTAACCGTACGTCAGCGGCCAATGACGGGTTTTCCGGAAACGCGCGTGTCGTCAGGTCGGCGAGCACGTCGGTGTCCACGGCGGAGCGGGTGTAGTGCGTCATCAGGACGCCGGCGGCGAGCTTGGTGAGCTTGCCGATCATGCCGACGAACACGACCTCGCGCACGCCGTGTTCGACGCAGCGCCGCAGCGCGGCCCCGGTGAAGTCGCCCACTTCGACGAAGCTGACCTCGGGAAGGTGCGGCAGCAGGGCCATCGCGCCCTTCTCGGTCCGTCCTCCCGTGCACAGCACGAGCGTCGCGTCGCCACGCCGGTTCTCCTCGGCGGCCTGCGCCGCGAGCACGCTGACGGCCTGCTCCACGGACGCGCGCCACGCGGCGGTCGAGAACGGCCGCACGATCCCGGTCGTGCCCAGGATCGAGATGCCGCCGATGATCCCGAGCCGCCGATTGGTCGTCTTGCGCGCCATCAGCTCGCCCTCGGGCACCGAGATGACGACGCGTACGCCGCGTGCCTCGAGGTCCACCGCCTCGCCGACCGCGCGGGCGATCATCGCGCGCGGCACGGGGTTGATCGCGGGCCCGCCGACCTCGAGGCCGAGCCCCGGCTTCGTCACCACGCCGACGCCGACGCCGCCGTCGAGCTCGATCCCCGGGTCCTCGCGCCACGAGACGGTCGCCGTCAGGCGCGCGCCGTGCGTGACGTCGGGGTCGTCGCCCGCGTCCTTGACCACGACGGCCTCGGCGCGTCCCGGCGGGGAGACGACCTCGCAGCGGTCGACGGCGAAGCGCACCCGCTCCGCCCAGCTCCCGTCCTTGCCGGGCAGCGCGATCTCGACCTCCTGCTGCGGATCCCCGGTCGCCAGCGCCAGGGCGGCCGCCTTCGCCGCCGCCGACGCGCAGGACCCGGTGGTCCAGCCCGCGCGCAGCGCCTTGCCCGCGCGCTGCTTCATCGTGCGCGGCAGGTCGGGCTCGCGGAAGTCGCTCATGGGTAGGAACCTACTGCCGGTTACTGAGCGGCACGCAACGCGCGGCGCGCCGCGGGGTCCGCGCGGCGGTGCTCATGGAAGTGGCCGGGGTGGTAGAGGTGCGAGCGGGTGCCGGAGGAGCCGAGCGCCGGGCCGATCAGGAACAGCGTGTGCTTCCACAGCTTCCGCGCCTTGACGGTATCGGCCATCGTGCCGACCGTGCAGTGCACGATCTCCTCATCCGGCCAGGTCGCGCGCGACGCGACGATCACCGGCGTGTCCGTGTCGTAGCCCCCGGCGAGCAGTTCGGCGGCGAGCTGTCCGCAGCGCGCGGCGGACAGGAAGACGGCCATCGTGGTGCCGTGCTCGGCGAAGGCGCGGATCGACTCCTTCGGCGGCATCGGCGTCTTGCCGCCTTCGAGCCGGGTGAGGATCACGGACTGGGCGACCTCGGGCACCGTCAGCTCCCGCTGAGCCAGCGCGGCGACGGCCGAGAACGCCGAGACGCCGGGGATGACTTCGGTCTCCAGGCCCAGTTCCTTCGCCCGCTCCAGCTGCTCCTGGATCGCGCCCCACAGTGCCGGGTCGCCGGAGTGCACCCGCGCGACGCGCAGACCGTCCCGCGCGGCCTGCTCGTAGTACGGCAGCACGCCCTCGATCGGCAGCGCCGCCGAGTCGACGACGACGGCGTCCGGCCGGGCGTGCTCCAGGATTTCGGCCTGCACGAGGCTGGACGCCCAGATGACGATGTCGGCGTCGGCGATCGCGCGCGCGCCGCGCAGGGTGATCAGGTCGGCCGCGCCGGGTCCCGCGCCGATGAAGGTGACCTTGCCGTTCACAGCTTTTCTCCTCGCCCGCCGCGCGCCGGCGGCACGATCAGGGTCGTGAAATACGGCGCACGTCCGCCGTCTCGGCTCTTCAGCGCCCCGATGTTCTCCGTCTCCAGCCCGAGATCCGTCCCCAGAACCGCCGCGTCGGCACGGCCCGCCGCGTCGACGGCCGCCGTCAGCTCGTCGAGGAAGCGGCCGCCCTTGTACACCACGACGGTCCCGTTCCCGCTCAGGGCACGTGCTACCTCGTCGAGACCGGCCGTCGCGGGTACGAGCGTCAACGGCTCACGCCCCTCGGCCAGCCGCAGGTCGGCACGCGCCGCGAGATCCTGCATCGCGGTGACGCCGGGCACTGTGGTCACCTGGACTTCCGCATCGAGAGCGGCCACCGTCTGCGCGAGATAGCCGAAGGTGGAGTACACGTTGGGATCCCCGAGCGTCACGAACCCGACACTACGCGCACCCGCTTCGAACGCCTCGACCACCGCACGCGCCGCCTCGTCCCACGCCGCCGCGCGCTCGGCCGTCACCCCGCCCTGATCGTCCAGCGCGAACACCAGCCGCCGCGCCCGAATCCCCGTCGCCGCATGCACGATCTGCTCGGCACGCGACTCACGGTCGAGCGAGGTCGTCGGCGCGAACACGACATCCGCCTCGCGCAGCAGACGCACCGCCTTGAGCGTGAGCAGTTCCGGATCGCCCGGCCCGACGCCGATTCCAATCAGAGTCCTCATGTCGCTCCCTTCGCCGCCGCAGTGACGACTCTGAGCGGCAGTTCCGGCGCTCCCGCCCAGTGAAGGTGCAGGTAGGAGGCGTGCAGCCGGGCCGAGGCGTAACCCTCGGCGACCTTCGCGCCGTCGTGCGCACGCCACATCCACGCGGGCTCGTCCGATGCGGCGGGAACCAGCTTCGTGCGATGGAACTCGTGCCCGTTCACCCGGGTCCCGGTGCCGCAGAGCACTGAGTCCGTCGCCGCCACCGCTTCGCGGTAGCCGAGCGTCAGCCGCTCGGACATCACGGCGTCGGCCGCGATGAGGTCGCACATCCGCTCGCCGTTGAGGGATTTCGCGAGATACAGCAAGCCCGCGCACTCGGCCGCGATCACGCCGCCGGACTGCGCAAAGCCCTGCACGTCATGCATCAACGAGAGGTTCTGCGCCAGTTCCGACGCGTACACCTCGGGGAACCCGCCGCCGATGACCAGGGCCGACGCCCGCTCGGGAAGCTTCGCGTCGCGCAGCGGATCAAAGGTCACGACCTCCGCGCCCGCTGCCTGCAGCAGTTCGGCGTGCTCCGCGTAGGAGAACGTGAACGCCGCTCCCCCGGCCACGGCCACGACCGGCCGTCCGCTCGCCGGCCCGCCGCATTCCGCGATCGCGTCCTCCGGCGACCACGCGGGCCCGTCGGCAGCCGGCGCGCTGCCCGCGATCCGCTCGATCCGATCCAGATCAAGGTTCTCCGCGATCAGGTCCGCCAGTGCGTCCACCGTGGCCAACGCCTCCGGCGCACGTTCGGCGACCGGCACGAGGCCCAGATGGCGCGACGGCGTGGCCACCGCGTCGGACCGGTGCAGGGTACCCAGCAGGGGCACGCCGATCTCGTCGAGCGCCGCCGCCAGGATCTCGCGGTGCCGGTCCGAGCCGACCCGGTTGAGCACGACCCCTGCGATGCGGACCCGGCGGTCGAAGCCGCGGAAGCCGTCGACGAGCGCCGCGACCGACCGGCCCTGCGCCGTGGCGTCCACGACCAGGATGACAGGCGCGCCGATGAGCGTCGCGACCTGCGCGGTCGAGGCGAACTCGCCGCGTCCGACCGCGCCGTCGTACAGGCCCATCACGCCCTCGACGACCGCGATGTCCGCGCCCGCCGCGCCGTGCGCGAAAACGCCGACCGTGCGCGATTCGCCGACCAGGAACGGATCCAGGTTGCGGCCAGGGCGTCCGGCCGCCAGCGCGTGGTAGCCCGGGTCGATGTAGTCCGGCCCGACCTTGAACGGCGCCACCCGCCGACCGCGCCGCGCGAACGCCGCGATCAGCCCCGTGGCCACGGTCGTCTTGCCGTGACCGGAGGCGGGCGCGGCGATCACCACGCGCGGCGTGTCAATGGACGTACTCACCATTCGATGCCCCGCTGGCCCTTGCGGCCCGCGTCCATCGGGTGCTTGACCTTGGTCATCTCGGTGACCAGGTCGGCGTATTCGACGAGCGCGGGCGCCGCGTCCCGCCCCGTGATGACGACGTGCTGCGTCCCCGGCCGATCCTTGAGGGTGGCGACGACGTCGTCCACGTCCACCCACCCCCACTTCATCGGATAGGTGAACTCGTCGAGCAGATAGAGCTTGTACGTCTCCCCGGCAAGATCGCGCTTGATCTGCTCCCAGCCGGCCCGCGCGTTCTCCGCCTGCAGGTCCGGGTCCGTGTGCAGGTCGCGCTGGATCCAGCTCCAGCCCTCGCCCATCTTGTGCCAGGCGACCGGTCCGCCCTGGCCGGTCTGCTCGTGCAGCGCGCCGAGCGTCTTGAAGACCGGCTCCTCGCCGATCTTCCACTTGGCCGACTTCACGAACTGGAACACCCCGATCGGCCAACCCGCGTTCCACGCGCGCAGCGCGAGCCCGAACGCGGCCGTGGTCTTGCCCTTGCCGTGGCCGGTGTGCACGACGGTCAGCGGGAGCGTGCGGCGCTGCTTGGTGGTGAGCCCGTCCTCGGGGACGTGTTCGGGCTTGCCCTGTGGCATGACTCAGGCCGCCTTTCGCATCGAGCCCGCATCGGACGACGTCGCTCGTCGCACCGTGCGGTCCAGCGCCTCGGCCGACAGCGCCCCCATCGGCACGTGCTCCCCGCCCAAGTGACCGGCCATCTCTGCCGCGAGCCCCAGCCGCACCGGCCCGGATTCGCAGTCCACGACGATGCTCGTGATGCCGGATGCCCCGAGGAACGCGGCCGCACGCCGGGCCTCGGCGAGCGCGTTCGATCCGCCGGTCGCCCGTCCGTCCGTGACCAGCACCAGCAGTGCGCGACGCCGCGGATCACGCAGCCGCTCCCGCCGCACGACGTCGTACGCGGTCAGCAGCCCCGCCGCGAGCGGCGTCCGCCCCCCGGTCGGCAGCGCGGCGAGCCGCGACGCCGCCGCCTCGACCGACCCCGTGGGCGACAGCGCGACCTGCGCACCCGAGCCCCGGAACGTGACCAGTCCGACCTTGTCACGGCGCTGATACGCGTCGAGCAGCAGCGAGAGCACCGCGCCCTTCACGGCCGTCATCCGCGCCCGAGCGGCCATCGAGCCGGACGCGTCCACCGCGAACAGCACCAGGTTCCCCTCGCGATCCCGCCGCACCGCGGTGCGCAGGTCGGCGGCCTGAAAGTGCACCGCCCGCACCCCGCCCGAGCCCGCGGCCCGCCGCTCGACTTGGTACGCCGCCGCGGCCCGCAGTCCGTCTTCGTGCGGCCCCGCGGCCCGCAGTCCGGCTTCGTGCGACGCCGCGGCCCGACGCTCGGCCTGGTGCGGCGCCGCAGCCCGCAGCGTCGCCGGAAGATGAATCACCTGCCCGTACGCCGCACCCGACGCAGGCTGCTGCGACCCGACCGTCCGCCCCCGCCCGTTCGACCGCCCCGCCGACCGCCGCCCCGGCACCCCTTCGCCGACACCGGGCACCGAGAACAGCCGCGTCCGATACGTCTCCCCCGCCCCGACAGCAGACTGCTCAGCCCCGGCGTTCTGCTTCCCAGGCGCGCCGCCCTCGTCAGAGCTCCGCCCGCTTCCGTCCCGCTCGGCCTGACTTTCCTCTCGCGGAGCGTCGGGCCTGTTATCCAGTCCAGACTCACCCGAGTTCCCGCCATCCGACGATTTTCCACCGCCGTCGCCGCCGTCGCCACGGTCGCCGCCGTCGCCACGGTCGCCAGCGCCACCGTCGCCGTCATCGTCCGGACCGCGGTCCTCAGGTCCACCGCCGTCGGGCCCGTTATCTTCGGGTCCGCCCTCCGGGTCCTCCGCGGCGCGCTCCAACTGCTCCTGGTCCAGGCCCGGCGCGTCGAACGGGTTGCGCCGGCGCCGATGCGGCAACGCCAGCCGCGCCGCGTCGCGCACCTCCTGGTCGGTGACCGCCGACAGCCCGCGCCAGGCCGCCAGCGCGATCGCCGCGCGCGCCGTGACCAGGTCCGCGCGCATGCCGTCCACCTCGAACGCCGCGCAGATCCGGGCGATCCGCTCCAGCTCCGCGTCCGGCAGCACGACCTTCGGCAGCGCCTCGCGCGCGGCCGCGATCCGGCGCCCGACCTCCGCGTCCGCCTCGGCCCACTGCGCGCAGAAACCCTCCGGGGCCGCCTCGTACGCCAGCCGACGCCGCACGACCTCTGCTCGCTGCCGCGGCTCCCGGCTGGCAGCCACGTCCACCGTCAGACCGAAGCGGTCCAGCAGCTGCGGACGAAGCTCGCCCTCCTCCGGGTTCATCGTGCCGACCAGCAGGAACCGCGCCGCGTGCCGCACCGATACGCCGTCGCGCTCGATGTGCGCCTCGCCCATCGCGGCCGCGTCCAGCAGCACGTCGACCAGGTGGTCGGGCAGCAGGTTGACCTCGTCCACGTACAGCAGCCCGCGATGCGCCGCCGCCAGCAATCCGGGCTGGAACGCCGCCTCGCCACGTCCCAAGGCGCGCTCCAAGTCGAGCGCGCCGGTCAGCCGGTCCTCGGACGCGCCGATCGGCAGCTCGACCAGCCGCGCCGCACGCGTCGTCCCGTCGGCCGCGCCCCCGGCGTGCGGCCCATCGGGACACGCGGGGTCCGGCGCAGCGGGATCGCAGGAGAAACGGCAGTCGGGCACGGCGTCGACCGCGGGCAGCACCGCCGCGAGCGCACGCACCATCGTCGACTTCGCGGTGCCCTTCTCACCGCGCACCAGCACCCCGCCGACAGCCGGGTGCACCGCGTTGAGAATCAGCGCCAAGCGCAGGTCGTCCTGGCCGAGCACGGCCGAAAAGGGGAAACGCACACTGCGCCTTTCTTCTCTCCGGGAGCCCACGCCCGTTCGAGCAAGCATTGAGGAACCTGTGCCGGGCGCAGTTCCTGACTCACGCACGTCGCCGACGGACCCGGACGGGCTACGTCGATCGACGGACGTTGACAGTGGCGGGACCGTTCCGGACTCACACCGGATTCCTGCGCTACCGACGGGTAGAGCATAGCCGCAGCCTCGGTCCGCCCCAACCGGCCCGCACGACGCACACGGCGACGCGCCCGATTTCGCACCCGACCGCGCGCCCGCGCCGCCTACCGCTCATGGAACGCGTGCAGCAGAATGTCCAGCATGAAGAAGCTGATCAACTCGCCGGAGTCGGTGGTGTCGGACGCGCTCGCGGGCCTGGCCGCCGCGCATCCCGCGCTCACGGTGGACGTGGAGCGCCGGTTCGTACGCCGCGCGGCGGGCACGGCGGGCAAGGTCGCTCTGGTCTCCGGCGGCGGATCAGGGCACGAACCCCTGCACGCCGGGTTCGTCGGCCCCGGCATGCTGGACGCGGCCTGCGCGGGCGAGGTCTTCACCTCCCCGGTGCCCGACCAGATGCTGGCCGCGGCGCAGGCCGTGGACGCCGGCGCCGGCATCCTGTTCCTGGTCAAGAACTACACGGGCGACGTGCTCAACTTCCAGATGGCCGCCGAACTGCTCGAGGACGAGGGCATCGAGTCGCGCTCGGTGCTGATCAACGACGACGTGGCCGTGGAGGACTCGCTCTACACGGCCGGCCGGCGCGGCACCGGCGCGACGCTGTTCGCCGAGAAGATCGCCGGCGCGCTGGCCGAGCGCGGGGCGGACCTCCCCGCGGTCGCCGCCGTGGCCGAGCGGGTCAACGCGAGCAGCCGGTCCTTCGGCATCGCGCTCGGCCCGTGCACCACGCCCGCGGCCGGGCGGCCGGGTTTCGAGCTGGGCGAGAACGAGATCGAGTTGGGCATCGGCATCCACGGCGAGCCGGGCCGCCGCCGCGCGCCGATGGCTCCGGCTTCCGAACTGGCCGAGGCCGCGGTGGACGCCATCTGCACCGACCTCGACTTCGCCACGGATGGCGACGTCATCGCGCTGGTCAACGGGATGGGCGCGAGCCCGCTGATCGAGCTGTACGTGGTCTACAACGAGGTGCACAACGCGCTGAAGTCGCGCGGCATCAGCATCGTGCGAAACCTCGTAGGCAACTACGTGACCAGCCTGGACATGCCCGGCTTCTCGGTGACGCTGTGCCGCGCCGACGCCGACCTGCTCGAACTGTGGGATGCGCCGGTCCAGACCCCGGCGCTACGGTGGGGTGCGTGAGCGATTCCGAGGCGCACGTCGCCGGTGATGAGGCCGGTCTTGACGTCGGTTTCTTCATGGCCTGGATCGACCGGGCCGCGGAGGCGGTGGCGGCCGAGAAGGACCGGCTGACTCGGCTCGACTCGGCGATCGGGGACAGCGATCACGGAACGAATCTGCACCGCGGGTTCACGGCCGCGCGCGCCGCGCTTCAGGCGAAGCCGCCGCAGTACCCCGGCGCGGCGCTCGTGCAGGTGGGCATGACTTTGATCTCATCGGTGGGCGGCGCCTCCGGACCGCTGTACGGCACCGTGTTCCGGCGCACCGGCAAGGCGCTCGGCGAAGCCGAGAAGGTGAGCGCGCGGGATTTGGCGGGCGCGCTCGCGGACGGGCTCGCGGGGGTCCGGAAGCTCGGCGGCGCGAGCGTCGGCGACAAGACCATGGTGGACGTGTTCACCCCGGCCATCGACGTGTTCACGGCGCGCCTCGCTGACGATGCGTCGACAGCGGACGCACTCGAAGCGGCGGCGGACGCGGCCGACGCGGCGGCGCTCGCGACGATCCCGCTGCGGGCGCGCAAGGGCCGCGCGAGCTATCTCGGTGAGCGCAGCGAAGGACACGAAGATCCGGGTGCTGCCTCCGCCGCGCTGCTCTGGCGTGCGCTGGCGGACACCGCCCCAGGCGGCGCCCGCTAGGATGGCAGACGTGAAACTGGTCGGCGTCGTCCTCGTCTCGCACAGCCCGAAGCTCGCGGAAGGGCTGGCGGAGCTCGTGCGTGAACTCGGCGGCGACCAAGTCCCGGTGATCGCCGCGGGCGGTATGGACGACGGCAGCCTCGGCACGAGCTACGGCCGCATCGAGCGGGCCGTCAACGAGGCGGACCAGGGCGCCGGCGTGCTGCTGCTCGGCGACCTGGGCAGCGCCCTGCTGACCGTCAAGACCCTGCTGGACGAGGGCGTGGGCCGAGAGGCGCACGCCGTGCTCGCCGACGCCCCCTTCGTCGAGGGCGCGGTCGCCGCGGTCGTCACCGCGTCCGCGGGCGGAGACCTCGATGCCGTGCGCGCGGCGGCCGAGGAAGCCCGGCAGTTCCGCAAGCTGTAGCAGCCACCGCGGCATTCCGGCGCCGCGCCGGATCAGTAGCCTTGCGTCGTGACCATCAAGGACGCCGACATAGCCCGTGCCCTGACTCCCGTGCTGACCGGCAGCCGCGGGCAGGCGGCCCGACGCTTGCTGGACGAGCCGGACGGCGTCCACCGCGCCACGCTGCACGACGGAACGCACGTCTGGGTCGTCAGCCGGCACGAGGATGTCAAGACTCTGCTGGCGGATCCGGTCCTCGCGCTGAGCAAGCGACGCTCGCGCGGCGGCTACCAGGGCTTCGGTCTGCCCCCGGCGCTCGACGCGAACCTGCTGAACCTCGACGGGGAGGACCACGCCCGGCTGCGGCGCCTGGTCGCCGCCGCGTTCACCGCCCGCCGCGTCGAGGGGCTGCGCGAGAACATCCAGGACACCAGCCACGCGCTGATCGACGCGCTGCCCGGCGGCCGTGCGGACCTGATCGCCGCCTACGCCGCGCCGCTGCCGATCGCGGTCATCTGCGACCTGCTCGGTGTGCCCGGCGATCAGGGCGCGGTGCTGCGTGAGTGCACCCAGATGCTGTTCGCGCCGGGCACGTTCGGTCCGAGCGAGCCGGCCGAGTCCATGGGCCGGATCGTCGCCCTGCTGGCCGCGCTCATCGCCGACAAGCGCGAGCGGCCCGCCGACGACCTGCTCTCCGCGATGATCGCCGCCCGCGACGGGCAGGACCGGCTGTCCGAGGACGAGCTGCTCTCGCTGGCGTTCCTGATCCTCTTCGCGGGCTACGAGAACTCCGTCCACCTGGTCTCGGCTGCCGTGGCGCGGCTGCTCGCCCGTCCCGACGAAGCCGCGGCGCTGCGCGCGGAGCCGAACCCGCACACCGACCCGATGCGCCGTGCCGTCGAGGAGTTCCTGCGCAGCGACCAGCCGGTGACCACGGCGATCCGGCGGTTCCCCATTCGCGACGTGCGCGTCGGCGACACGGTGATCCCGGCCGGGGACACGGTCCTGCTCGCCGTCGACGCGGCGAACCGGGACGCCGACCGCTCGGAGGGCCATCTCTCGTTCGGCCACGGCGCGCACTACTGTCTCGGCGCGCCGCTCGCCCGCCTCGAGGCGCGCATCGCCGTCTGGACACTGCTCGACCGTGTCCACGATCTCGCCCTCGCGGTGCCCTACACGGATCTGACGTGGAAGAACGATCACCGGCAACGCGCCCTGACCGAACTGCCGGTCACCTACACCGCCGTTGTCGGCGGGCGCGGCTAGTATCCAGACATGGGTAGGCAGATCGCGCTGCTGCGCGCCGTCAACGTGGGCAAACGCAAGGTCCCGATGGCGAGGCTGCGCGAGCTCATGGCGGCCGCGGGGTTCCAGGACGTGGCGACGTACCTGCAGTCCGGGAACGTCCTGCTGGCCGACGGCGGCCTGGGCCCCGCAGAGAACGGCGCGCGCCTGGAGAAGCTGCTGCTCGACGAGTTCGGGTTCGTCGTCGAGTGCGTGATGCGCACGACCGACCAGCTCGACGCGATCATCGCCGCCAATCCGCTGCCGAAGCGGGTCGCGGATGCGAAGCGGTACGTGGTGACCTTCTTCGGCCAGGCGCCCGACCCGGAACTCGTGGCCGCGCTGAGGCCCGAGGACTTCGCGCCGGACGAGTTCCGGTTCATCGGCGACGAGCTCTACGCCTGGAGCCCGAACGGCGTGCACACCAGCAAGTTCACGCAGCCGTTCCTGACCAGGAAGCTCAAGGTCCGGGTGGCGACGGGCCGCAACTGGGACACCGTGCTCAAGCTGCGTGAACTCGCCGGAGACTAACCCGACAGACCGCCGACTACTCCCCTTCGAGGTCGCCCTCCAGCTCCAGGTACACCTGGCGCAGGCGGTCGATGGTCTCGGTGTCCGGTTCGGCCCAGAGCTTGCGGTCGGCGGCTTCGAGCAGGCGCTCGGCGATGCCGCGGAGGGCCCAGGGGTTGGACTTGCGCATGAATTCGGCGTTGGTCTCGTCGAATACGTAGGCGGCGGCGAGGCGCTCGTACATCCAGTCGTCGACGACGCCGGCGGTCGCGTCGTAGCCGAAGAGGTAGTCGACGGTCGCGGCCTGCTCGAAGGCGCCCTTGTAGCCGTGCCGCTGCATGGCGGCGATCCACTTGGGGTTCACCACGCGGGAGCGGAAGACGCGGTGGGTCTCCTCAGCCAATGTACGGGTCTTGACGGTGTCGGGGACGGCGCTGTCGCCCACATAGGCGGCCGGGGAGCTGCCCGTCAGAGCCCGGACATAGGCGATCATGCCGCCGTGGTACTGGAAGTAGTCGTCCGAGTCCACGATGTCGTGCTCGCGGGTGTCCTGGTTCTTGGCCGCGGCCTCGATGCGGCGGAACGCGGCGTCCATGTCGGTGCGGGCCTCGCGGCCGTCCAGGCCCCGGCCGTACGCGTAGCCGCCCCAGACCGCGAAGACCTCCGCGAGATCCGCGTCGGAGTCCCAGTTGCGGGCGTCGATCAGCGGCAGCAGGCCCGCTCCGTACGCGCCGGGCTTCGAACCGAAGATGCGGGTCGTGGCGCGACGGCGGTCACCGTGGCCGCTCTCGTCGGTCCGCGTGTGCGCGCGGACGTAGTTGAGCTCGTCGGGCTCGTCGAGTTCCGCGACGGCCTGGATCGCGTCGTCCACCAGCGAGATCACGTGCGGGAAGGCGTCGCGGAAGAAGCCTGAGATACGAACCGTGACGTCGATGCGGGGCCGGGCCAGTTCGTCCAGCGGCACGATCTCGAAGCCGGTCACCCGGCGGGATGCCGCGTCCCACGTCGGGCGCACGCCGAGCAGGGCCAGGATCTCCGCGAGGTCGTCGCCCTGGGTGCGCATCGCACTCGTGCCCCAGACTGTGATGCCCACCGAGCGCGGGTACTCGCCGGTGTCCGCCTTATGCCTGGTGAGCAGCGATTCGGCGAGGGAGCGGCCGACGTCCCAGGCCGTGCGCGACGGGATCGCCTTGGGGTCCACGGAGTAGAAGTTCCGGCCGGTCGGCAGCACGCCGACCAGACCGCGGGTCGGCGAGCCGGACGGCCCGGCCGGGACGTAGCCGCCGTTCAGGGCCAGCAGCACGTTGTCGATCTCGTCCGTGGTGCGGCGCAGACGGGGCACGACCTCGGTCGCGGCGAACTCCAGCACGCGCAGGACTTCGGGGCTCGGAACTCCGGCGAGGGCGGACGGATTCCAGTCGGCGGCGGCCAGCTGCTCGACGAGATCGCGAGCGGACTGTTCGAGGGCGTCGACGTGGTCGGGGTCGGTCTCTGCGTCCTCGGGGAGGCCTTGGGCGACCGCGAGCGCACGCCGCAGGCCGGGCAAGGCTCCGTGCACGCCGCCGAAGACCTGCTTGGCCCGGACGATCGCGAGCACGTCGTTGACCAGCTCGGCTCCCTCCGGCGCGCGGCCGAGGATGTGCAGGCCGTCGCGGATCTGCACGTCCTTGATCTCGCACAGGTAGCCGTCGATGTGCAGGACGAAGTCGTCGAAGTCCTGCTCGCCGGGCATCGCCTCCTGGTGCAGGTCGCGGTGCAGTTCGGCGGAGGTGACGAGTTCCCAGATCTGCGCGCGCAGGGTCGGGACCTTCGTCGGGTCGAGCGCCTGGACCGTGGCGTACTCGTCGAGCAGCTGCTCCAGCTTCGCGAGCTCGCCGTACGCGTCGGCGCGGGCCATCGGCGGGATCATGTGGTCGATGACGGTCGCGTGCGCGCGCCGCTTGGCCTGCGTGCCCTCGCCGGGGTCGTTGACGATGAACGGGTAGATCAGCGGGATCTCGCCGAGCACGGCGTCGGGGGCGCAGGACGCTGACATGCCGAGGCCCTTGCCGGGCAGCCATTCCAGCGTGCCGTGCTTGCCGAGGTGCAGCAGCGCGTCCGCCCCGAACGAGTTCGAGAGCCAGCGGTACGCGGCGAGGTAGTGGTGGCTCGGCGGCAGGTCGGGGTCGTGGTAGATGGCGATCGGGTTCTCACCGAAGCCGCGCGGCGGCTGGATCATCAGCACGACGTTGCCGAAGGTGAGGCTCGCGAGCACGATCTCTTCGCCGTCCACGTACAGCTGTCCGGGCGCCTCGCCCCAGTGCTCGCGGATCCTCTCGCGAAGCTCGTCGGGCAACGCGGCGAACCAGGCCTCGTAGTCACGCAGCGGAACCCGCGCGCTGGCCGTCGCCAACTGCTCCTCGGTGAGCCATTCGACGTCGTGGCCCCCTGCCGCGATCAACGAGTGGATCAGCAGGTCGCCGTCTTCGGGGAAGTCGCCGACCCGGTAGTCGGCCTCGCGCAGCGCGCGCAGCAAGCGCACCGCGGACGCGGGCGTGTCGAGTCCGACCGCGTTGCCGATGCGCGCGTGCTTCGTCGGGTAGCTGGAGAGCAGGATGCCGATCTTCTTGTCCGCGTTGGCCTTCCGGGACAGCGCGGCATGCCGCACCGCGATCCCGGCGACGCGCGCCGCGCGCTCGGGGTCCGCGCGGTAGACGGGGATGCCGGTCTCATCCGGCTCCTTGAACGAGAACGGGACCGAGATCAGCCGTCCGTCGAACTCGGGGATCGCGACCTGCATCGCGGCGTCCATCGGGGACAGCGCGGCATTGGAGTCCGCCCAGGTCGCGCGCGAGGTCGTCGTCGCGATGCCCTGGATCACCGGGATGCCCAGCTCACGCAGCACGCCGACGTCCCACGCATCCTCGTCCCCACCCGCACTGGCGTCCGCGGCGATCGCGCCGCCGCCCGCGAGAACCGTGGCGACGAGCGCGCCGCAGCCTCGCAGCAGCCTGATGAGGCCGTCGTCGCCCGCTGATCTGAGCGAGCGCAGCGAGGAGCAGTAGATCGGACGCGCGTTCGCCCCGGCGCGCTCGACGGCGTCGCAGAGCTCATCGATGAACGCCGTGTTCCCGGACAACTCGTGCGCACGGTAATAGACGACGCCGACGGTCGGCCTATCCGGATCCTCGTTCCGGCCGGGGCGAATGCCGAACTCGGGCGCCTCGACGACCGGCTCGGCCTCAGCGCTCTGATCCGCGCGCACCGCTTCCAGGTAGCGCGCCAGCCGCCCGAGGTTCTCCGGACCGCCCGCGATCAGGAAGCGCGAGGCGTGCGCCACGACGTGCACCGGCACGGATGACAGGGCCATGAGATCCGCGTCCGGCACCGCCTCGCCGCCCAGCGCGACGGTCGGCACTCCCGCACGGGCCAGCGCCGCGAGCCCGGCCTCCCAGACCCGGGCGCCGCCGAGCAGCCGGACGACCGCCACGTCCACCCCGTCGAGCAGCGCGGGCAGCTCGGCCTCGGTCAGCCGCGCCGGGTTGCCGACCCGGTAGCCTCGGTAGCCTCCTCCGGCCGAGGCCGCGCGGGCGGCCAGCAGGTCGGTGTCCGCGGTGGAGACCAGCAGAATCGTCACGTGGGTTACCCGGTCTTTCCTTGATCAGGCGGTGCTGCGTACGCCCCCGAAGTCTACGCACGCACCCGGCCTTTATCGGATCGTCACCCTTCGGCCGCACGGCATCCACCCGCCAATACGTTCAAAACATGATCGGTGGTGCTAGGTTCGACGTCGTGGCCATCCACCACGCCGCCGAGACCGGCTACGAACTCGCCGCGGCGGACTACGAGCGCGTCCGGCCCTCGTATCCGACCCGCGCCCTCGCCGTGCTCGCCGACGCGCTGGATCTCAAGGCCGGGCAACGCGTCGCCGACCTGGGCGCCGGAACCGGGAAGTTCACCCGCTTACTCGCGCTGACCGGCGCGAAGGTCGTGGCGGTGGAGCCGGTGCCGGCGATGCGCGAGCGGCTGACCGAGATCCTGCCACAGGTCCACTGCGTGGCCGGAATCGCCGAGGCGACCGGACTGCCGGACGCCTCGGTGGACGCCGTGGTGGCGGCCCAGGCCTGGCACTGGTTCGACGGCCCGGCCGCGCTGACCGAGATCGAGCGGGTGACGGGGCCCGCCGGCCGGCTCGGCCTGGTCTGGAACACCCTGGACGCGACCGTGCCGTGGGTGGCCGCGTACTCTCGGATCTACTCGGCCTGGCGCACCGACGAGGTGCCGGTGCACACGGACGGCGCCTGGCGCGCGGCCTTCGAGGGACGCCGCGGCTGGAAGGCGCTGAACTCGGCGCACGTGGCCAATCCGTACGTCACCGACCGCGAGGGCGTGCTCGGCCAGGCGCTCACCTCCAGCCGGATCAGCACCCTGAGCGACGAGGCGCGCGAGGAGATCCGGCGCGAACTGCTCGCGGTGCTCGACCGCTATCCCGACACCCGGGGCGAGCGCATCGAGATCCCTTATGTCACGGACATTTACTGGACGGCAAAGCGCTGACCAAGCGGGGCAACGGGCGCATAACGACTTTTCCAAGCAGGGGGCGGCGGCGCTAGGATTTGCGCTCGTCGAAGTCGTCCGGTGACGGCACTATCCACTGGACTGAAAACCACTGAGAATCGAACGGGGTTGGGGACGACTATGTCGTATCAGGATCCGAATCAGGGTTCCTTCGGGGCGCCACCGCAGGGCCAGCAGCCGTGGGGGCAGCAGAGCCAGAGCCAGCCGCAGGGCACGTGGGGGCAGCAGCAGCCCGGTGCTCCGGAGCAGGGCTCCGGGCAGAGCTGGGGCGCTCCGCAGGGGCAGATACCGCAGCAGCCGAGCTACCCGAACGCACCGGGCTACGGCCAGCCGGGCCAGCCGCAGGACTACGCGCAGCAGCAGTACGGGCAGCCGGGCTACATGCCGCAGAGCGACTTCGGCTCGGGCGGCTACGGCCCGGGATATCCGATGCAGGGCCGGCAGAACAGCAAGCTCGCCACCTGGGCGCTGTGGCTGGGCATCCTCGGCGGCTGGGGCATCATCAACCTGGTCATCTCGATCCTCGCGATCAACGAGACCGGACCGGGCAAGAAGCTGGGCCGCAACAAGGCGATCACCGGCCTGGTGCTCACGTTCGTGTGGCCGGTGCTGTTCCTCGGCATCTTCCTCGCGGTCTCGAACCACGCCGATAACACCACCACCAGCCTCACCAATCCGAACACCGTCGCCACCGCGACGGCGACCACGGGTGACTCCACCGCGACGACGCAGGCGAGCTCGACGAGCGGTGCCAGTGGTCTGACGGCGACCGGCGCGAGCAACGACGCGGGCTGCCAGGCGGCGCAGACCGCGTACAACACGTACCAGAGCACCATCTCGGCGAACAGCTCGAACGCCATCACCGCCACCGAGACGCTGGGCAACGCGTTCGTCTCGGCGGCCGGGCAGAGCAACGTCGCGGGCAGCCAGCTCAAGACGGTCGGCAACGACTTCCTCTCGCTGGCGAACGGCAACACGCCCTCGTCGATGGTGAGCGACATGGAGGCGCTGGACTCGGCCTGCGGGATGACCTTCACCGCCGGCTGATCCGTCGGCCGACGGGGATCAGACCAGCAGCTTGACGATCGCCGCGATACCGACGCACACGATGACCGCACGCAGGGCCGCGGGCGGAAGCCTGCGGCCCACGTGCGCGCCGATCTGCCCGCCGAGCAGCGAACCGAGCGCGATCAGGCCCGCGGCGGTCCACGAGACGTGGCTGAGCGCGATGAACAGCACGGCCGCGATGCCGTTGACCAGCCCGGCCAGGATGTTCTTGACGGCGTTGATCCGCTGCAGCGAGTCGGTGAAGGCGATGCCCAGCATGCCGAGCAGCAGCACGCCCTGCGCCGCGCCGAAGTAGCCGCCGTAGACCCCGGTGCCGAACACGCCGAACCACAGCAGCGGACCACCCGCCTCGCGCTCCGCCGTCCCCCGCTCCTCGCGCCGTTTCGCGGCCCACTTGCCGACCCTCGGCTGGATGACCACCAGCACCAGGGCGAGGCCGATCAGCACCGGCACGATGTCGTTGAAGGCGGAGCCCGGCAGGTTCAGCAGCAGGATCGCGCCGACCGTGCCGCCGAGCAGCGAGCAGACGCTGAGGGTCAGGACCCTGCGACGTTGCCCGGTGAGCTCGGCCCGGTAGCCGTACGCGCCGGAGAACGAGCCGGGGACCAGGCCGATCGTGTTGGAGACGTTGGCCAGCACCGGCGAATAGCCGAAGGCGAGCAGCGTCGGGAAGGTCAGCAAGGTGCCGGAACCGACGACGGTGTTCATGATCCCGGCGGCGATCCCGGCTCCGAAGATCGCCGCGTACTCGGCGAGGTCATGGGCCACGGTCACCCGGCCGAGTCTACTGACCCGACCGGGATGCGCCCCCTACCTCCCGCTGTGATTGATCTCTACTCGTCCCGCTTGAACAGCACGTCGGCCGGGTTGCGCCGGACGGCGGGACGGTCGGCCGGATTGCCGGAGCGGGCCGGGGGCAGGGCCGCGGCCTCGTCGCCGTCCTCGACCTCCGGCTGCGCGGGCTGCTGCGGCAGCGCGGTGCCGCCGCCGTCCAGGCCCGGCATATTGGCCTTGGTGAACGCGCTGCCGATCCCCTCGACCGCCTTGCCCAGCTCGCTCGGCACGATCCAGACCTTGTTGGCCGAGCCGTCCGCGATCTTCGGCAGCATCTGCAGGTACTGGTAGCTGAGCAGCTTCTGGTCGGCGTCGCCGTCGTGGATCGCCTTGAAGGTCTTGGAGATCGCGCTCGCCTCGCCGTCCGCACGCAGCGCCGCGGCCTTCGCCTCGCCCTCGGCCTTGAGGATCATCGACTGGCGCTCGCCCTCGGCGCGCAGGATCTCGGCCTGCTTGACGCCCTCGGCCGACAGGATCGTCGCGCGCCGCTCGCGCTCGGCCCTGACCTGCTTCTCCATCGCCTCGGTGATGTCCCGGTTCGGCTGGATGGTGCGCAGCTCCACGCGGCTGACCCGGATGCCCCAGCGGCCGGTCTCGCTGTCGAGCACGTCGCGCAGCTGCCGGTTGACCTCGTCGCGGCTGGTGAGCGTCGCCTCGAGGTCCATGCCGCCGATGATGTTGCGCAGCGTCGTGGACACCAGGTACTCGATGGCCTGCACGAAGTTCTGGATCTCGTAGGTGGCCCGGCGCGGGTCGATCACCTGGAAGTAGACCACCCAGTCGATGTAGACCAGCAGGTTGTCCTCGGTGATCACCTCCTGCGGCGGGAAGGGCATGACCTGCTCGCGCAGGTCCACCGTGGCGCGCACCCGGTCGGCACCGGGCACCAGGAAGCGCAGACCCGGCTCCAGGGTCCGCTTGTACCGGCCGAAACGCTCGATCACCGCGGCCGTGGCCTGCGGAACGACCCGGATCGACCGGTAGACGTAGAAGATCACCGCCAGCACGACGACGACCACGAACACGACCAGACCGAGGGTGCCCATCAGCTCCTCGCCCCTCCCCACTCGTTACATCGGGTCCCGCCGCGGAAAATGAACGCGGATACGAGCACGATTACACCACCATCGCCGTGGCCCCGTCGATCGCCGCGACGTGCACGGCTTCTCCGGGTTCGAAGATCTTCTCCGGGTCCAGCGCCCGGGCGCTCCAGATCTGGCCCTCCAGCCGTATCTGGCCGCGGTGCTCGTCCACCCGCGTGGTGACCAGCGCCTGCGATCCGACCAGGGCCGCGGCCCCGGTGCGCAGCCCGGGCCCGGACTGCCGGCGCCGCGCGACCGGCCGCGTGAAGGCGATCAGCCCGAGGGTGACGAGCACGAAGGCGGCCAGCTGCCCGTACCACGGCGCGCCGAGGGCCGCGAGGACGGCGGCCACCGCGGCGCCGCCGAAGGGCATCAGGAACACGAGCGCGTTCGTCGCCAACTCACCGAGCAGCAAGAGGACGGCCGCCAGAAGCCACCATTCCCACCCGTGCAAGGCCATGCCGCCATGGTAGCCGCTGGTTGACGCGCCGTCAGCAATCTTGAGGCAAGACGGCCGGATCCGCCGCACGTGGGCCCGCGGATCCGACCGTATCAGGACCGGAAATCAAACTGTGGATGCGTCAGAGGCCGCGCGCGTAGTAGCGGCCCTCGTAGGTCTGCACCTGCAGCGGGATGCCGTAGCAGGCGCTGAGGTTCTCCGAGGTGAGGGTGAGCTCGGTGGGGCCGGAGGCGACGACCGCGCCCTGACGCAGCAGCAGCGCGTGCGTGAAGCCGGGCGGGATCTCCTCGACGTGGTGGGTGACCAGCACGGTGACCGGGGAGGCGGGGTCGGCGGCGTGGTTGGCCAGCCGGCGCACCAGGTCCTCGCGGCCGCCGAGGTCGAGGCCGGAGGCCGGCTCGTCGAGCAGCAGCAGCTCCGGGTCGGTCATCAGGGCCCTGGCGACCAGCGCCCGCTTGCGCTCGCCGCTGGACAGGGTGCCGTAGGTGCGGTCGCCGAAGCCCTCCATGCCCCACCAGGCCAGCAGGTCGTCGGCGCGGCCGGTGTCCGCCGCCTCGTAGGTCTCCCGCCAGCGGGCGAGCTTGCCGTAGGCGGCGCTCAGCACGACGTCGCGCACCTGCTCCCGGCCGGGCAGCCGGGCGTCCACGGCGGCCGAGGTCAGGCCGATCCGGGTGCGCAGTTCGAAGACGTCCACCTTGCCGAGCGTGCCGCCCAGGACGGCGGCGGTCCCCGCTGTCGGATGCATCTGCGCGGCGACGATCTGCAGCAGGGTCGTCTTGCCGGCGCCGTTCGGCCCGAGCACCACCCAGCGTTCACCGTCGGCGATGCGCCAATCGATTCCGGCGAGCAGCTTCTTGCCGTCCCGCACCACCGACACGTCGACCAGATCCAGCACGTCCGTCATGTGACCAAACTTATCGGGTCCGGGGCCTCGGACGGTACCTTGGCACCGTGGAACAGAAGGTGACGCCGCCGGGTCGCACGCTGCGCGTACTGGTTTTCGGTGCTGATCGTCCGGGAGTGACCGCGGCGTTGTTCGGAGTGATCGAACGGCACGCGGACGGGCCCGGCGGACTGGTGGTCGCGGACGTCGAGCAGATCGTGCTGCGCGGACGGCTGGTGCTCGGCGTGCTGCTGACCGCGCCGGCCGACTGGGACGAGACCGAGTTGCGCCTCGAACTGCACCGCTGGGGCGTCGACTGGAAGCTGGACGTCGAGGTCAAGGCGGGGGTCGGGGACAATCAGCCGCGCCGGGCCGGACGCAGCCGCGTCACCGTGTTGGGCCATCCGCTGACCCCGGCGGCGTTGGGCCGAATGGCGGAAGAGGTCGCGGGCGCGGGCGGCAACATCGACCGCATCATCCGGCTGGCCAAGTATCCGGTCACCGCGATCGAGCTGGACGTGTCGGGCATCGACCCGTTGGAGCTGCGCAGGCTGCTGGCCCCGGCCGCGGCGGCCTGCGGGGCCGACGTGGCCGTGCAGCGCGCGGGCCTGGCGCGCCGGGCGAAGCACCTGATCGTGATGGACGTGGACTCGACGCTGATCCAGGACGAGGTGATCGAGCTCCTCGCCGCGCACGCCGGCTGCCTGGAGGAGGTCGCCTCCGTCACCGAGCAGGCGATGCGCGGGGAGTTGGACTTCGCCGCGTCGCTCAAGGCGCGGGTCGCGCTGCTCGAGGGCCTTTCCGACGAGGTGTTCGCCAAGGTCCGCGCGGAGGTGCGCTACACGCCCGGCGCGCGCACGCTGGTGCGCACCCTGCAGCGGCTCGGCTTCCAGGTGGGCATCGTGTCCGGCGGATTCACGCAGATCACCGACCTGCTCGCGGCTGATCTGGAGCTGGACTACGCGGCGGCGAACACCCTCGAGGTGGTGGACGGCAGGCTGACCGGCCGCGTCGTCGGCCCGATCGTCGACCGGGCCGGCAAGGCGGCCGCGCTGTACGGCTTCGCCGAGGCCGCGGGGGTCCCGCTGTCCGAGACGGTGGCCATCGGCGACGGCGCGAACGACCTCGACATGCTGGCCGCGGCCGGCCTCGGCGTGGCGTTCAACGCGAAGCCGGTCGTGCGCGCCCAGGCGGACACGGCGGTCAACGTCCCGTTCCTGGACACGATCCTGTTCCTGCTCGGCATCCCGGGCGACGAGATCGCGGAACTGACCGGGGACTCGGAGCTCTCCTAGCCGCGCCCGGCGGCCGCTCGGCGGCGAGCGGCCTCAGCCGTTGTGCGAGGCCCAGATCGCGACGAAGACGAGGACGCCGAAGATCGCGAGCATGCCGAGGCTGACGTAGAGCGCCTGCCGGTGGCCGGCCGAGCGGGTGGTCTCGCGCCAGGCGCGCGGCGGCCACTCCTGCTCGACGGCGTCCGACGGGGTCTCGGGAGTCTGGTCCTGGTCCTGCACGTCCATGCGGGCCATGGTGCCACCCGTCCCCCGGTCGGCTGCGCCCGGGGTCACATCTCCTGTTCGGCGAGGTGCTCGAGCACCGGCAGCGCGGCCCGCAGCGCCGCGTACTCGGCGGGGGCGAGGCGGGAGACGCCCTCGGCCAGGGCTGCGTTGCGCTCGGTGCGCAGGCCCTCGAGGAACTCGCGGCCGAGGTCGGTGATGCTCAGCAGGAAGGAGCGGCCGTCCTGGGGGTCGCCGACGCGGTTGAGCAGTCCGGTCTCGACCAGGCCGGAGACGGTGCGGGTCATCGAGGGGGCGGCGACGCGTTCGCGGTTGGCGAGTTCGCCGAGCCGGATCGGGCCGACCTTCTCCACCGCGACGAGCGCGGAGGTCTGGGAGAACGTCAGATTGCCGGAGGTGCGCTGGACCATCCGGCGGTGCAGGCGGCCGATGGCCACCCGGAGCCGGGCGATCTCCTGCGGATCGGCGGCGTTGGGATCCCCGGGGGCGGACTCGGTATCGGCGTTCACGGCACCAGGTTAACCGCAGGGGGCTGCAAAGCGTCCGCTAGACGAGCCTCAAGACCCTTACCAGACGGTCGCGGACGGCAGTCGCCCATCCACTGTTGGTTAGCCGGATCTCACGCCGAGTCAAGCTTGTGGCAACTTCGAGACGAATCGGTGACATGCGCCGGGTCGATCTGTTAGGTTCTGGCCTCAGCGCAGCCGGCGGACGTCGCGAACCCGCGACACCGGACGCGCCCGCCGAGTCCCCGCGAGGGGAGCCGGGGACCCAACTCACCAGGTCCAGGCCTGGGAATCCCCGGGGTGAATCGGCCGCGTCCCACCCATCGGGGCAAGGCCGTAGGGCGACCTTCTTCCGCCCGAACCCGTCAGCTAACCCGGTAGGCGGCCGAAGGAGAGGGCCGTTCAACCGACCGTGGGCAGTCACAGCGCCAAACACAGCCGCAAATCGCCGATCGTCCGTTCCGACGCCAGCCAGTCCTGGACCCGGAAGTACCCGGCGATAACCGTCGCGGCACTCGCGGGAACCGTGGTCGGCGCGCCGGGCGGCGTGGCCGCGGCGATGACGATCAGCGGGCACGCTCCGAGCAGCGCCCCCCACCCGGCGACCGCGGACGCGGTGCCGGTCCAGGCCACGACGGCGAGCGCGCAGCCCAGCGCCGCGCAGACCACGACGGTGCCTAAGGCGACCTCGGTGAAGATATCCGCCTCGGCGAAGGCCTCCGCCAGCGCCTCGGCGTCGGCGTCCGCCTCGGCTTCCGCCTCCGCGTCGGCCAGCGCGAGCGCGAGTGCGAAGGCCTCGGCGAGCCCGACGTCCTCGAACCCGTACGCGTCGGTCACCTGGGGCCAGCTCGAGCCGGTGGCCGAGTACGGATCGCAGAACACGTTCACGCCGAGCACCGACCAGTGGGAGAACGCCCGGGCGATAGTCCAGGTGGCCGAGAAGCGCGGCATGCCGCTGTACGCGGCGGTCGTCGCCGTGGCCACCTCGATACAGGAGTCCCAGCTGATCAACCTCACCTCCGCGACCAACGCGGACTCGGTGGGCCTGTTCCAGCAGCGGCCCTCGCAGGGCTGGGGCACCTACGACGAGCTGACCACCCCCTCGTACGCCGCGAACGCCTTCCTGGCCGCGCTCGAGGCGGACGCGCCGGACTACCAGAGCATCTACCTCTGGGAGGCCGCGCAGGACGTGCAGCGCTCCGGGTATCCGACCGCTTACGCACAGTGGCAGAAGCAGGCCACGACGATGGTGTACGACATCGTCAACGGGCAGGCGCCCAGCTGACCGAACCGCCGGAAACTCATGAATTTCTCGGCAGAGCGTGGCCCATCGGTCACGCTCTGTCCGTTTTGCATACGATTTGTGACAAGTCGCGACAAGGTATGTATGGTCGTTTCTTGTGCGACCGGCTGACGCCGTGGAATCCGTCCGGCACCGGTCGCACCCGCCGAGTCCCCGCGAGGGGAGCCGGGGACCCAATGTTCGCCGCGTCGCAGCGGTGGTCCCCGGGGTGAATCGGTCCCTGGGTGCACATCGTGATCAGAGTATGACTCCACGTGCATGAAGGACCGTAGGGCGAACCTCACCTTCCGCCCGAACCCGACAGCTAACCCGGTAGGCGGCCGAAGGAGAGGCTGTCTACACCCGTGTCGTTCCGTCATGCCCGCGCGCTCAAGCGCGTCAAGATCCACCACGTCCCCGCGATCGGTCTGGCGCTCGCCGCCACGGCCCTCACCATCGCCACCCCGCTCACCGCCTCCGCGGACTCGACGCGGCACACCGCCGCGTCCTCCGTGAAGAGCGTCGTCGCGCAGCATGCGACGGCCGCCAAGAAGAGCTCGGCCGCCGCCAAGACGAGCACCGCCGCGAAGAGCACCGCGGCCGCGGCCAAGACCTCCGCGACCACGAGCAACGCGTCCAAGTCCACCGCGTCCAAGCCCACCGCGGCGAAGACCACCACGACGAGCACCGCGGCCAAGAGCACGGCCGCGGCCGCGGCCCCCGCGGCGAAGAGCGCGACGACGGTGTCTTCGAAGCCTTACGCGGGCGTGGGCTACTCGGACCTCGAGCCGACCGGCATCGAGGGCTCGCAGCAGCGCTTCAGCCCGGACTCCGACCAGTGGAACAACGCCACCTCGATCGTGCAGGCCGCCAAGGACCTGAACATGTCGGCGTACGCCGCGACCATAGCCGTGGCCACGGCCATGCAGGAGTCCTCGCTGCACAACCTGACCACCGCGACAAACGCCGACTCGCTGGGCCTTTTCCAGCAGCGTCCGTCGATGGGCTGGGGCTCCGCGTCCGAGCTGACCGACCCGGCGTACGCGTCGAAGGCGTTCCTCAGGGAACTGCCGTCGGACTACCAGAACATGAACCTGTCCGACGCCGCGCAGTCCGTGCAGCGCTCCTTCGACGGCTCGCTGTACTCGCAGTGGGAGAGTCAGGCCGCGTACATGGTGCACACCATCGCGAACTCCTGATCCCCTTCTCCCCCGCACACCGGGCTCCGCGGCCGCCGCGGAGCCCGGTTCTTTAACCTCCTCATAGCGACTAAGTGCAGCTCAGTGCGCTAGTCTCCCGGTCATGGCAGATTGGGAGTTGCGCCCCGCCGAAGATGCGGACGTTGAGCCGATCGCGGAGTTACGCGCGGTGACGATGCGTGCGGATCTCGAGCGGATCGGCCGCTTCGACCCCGATCGCGTGCGCCAGCGGCTACGCAACGGATTCGCCGCCGAGCACACCTGGGTGATCGAGGTCGAGGGCGAGTTCGCCGGCTGTATCGCGCTTCGTCCGGATATCGACGCACACTGGCTCGAGCACTTCTATCTGGACCCGCGCCGGCAGGGCAAGGGCATCGGCTCGGCCGTGCTCAGCAGGCTGCTCGAGCGCTGCGACCGCGAACACCTCGTCGTCCGCGTCAATGTCCTGCACGGGAGCCCGGCGCGACGGCTGTACGAGCGGCATGGATTCACCGTCGTCACCGAGACTCCCGTGGACATCTTCATGCTGCGTACGCCCCGCTGATCAGCGTTCGTACACCAAGGCGCCGCCGACGTACGTGGCGGCCACGCGCGTCTCGTGGATCGCCCCGCTCGGCCCGTCGAAGGGGTCGCGGTCGAGTACGGCCAGGTCGGCGAGCATCCCGGGGGCGATGCGCCCGGTGTTGTCGAGATGGTTCACGTACGCGGTCCCCGCGGTGTAGGCCGTGAGCGCTTCGCTGAGGCTGAGCCGCTGATCCGGGGTGAGCGGCGCGCCGCCCTCGCCGGGCGTGACCCGGTTGACCGCGACGTGGATGCCCTGGATCGGATCGGGGCTGGAAACCGGCCAGTCGCTGCCCGCCGCGAGCCTGGCACCGCTCGTCAGCAACGCGTTGAACGGGTACTGCCAATCGGCGCGCCGCGGACCGAGGACCGGGATCGCGAGCTCGTCCATCTGCGGTTCGTGGCAGGCCCACAGCGGCTGGATGTTCCCGATCGCGTCGAGGGCCGCGAAGCGCGCGATGTCCTCGGGATGGACGACCTGGAGATGCGCGAGATGGTGACGGTGAACGCTCGTGCCGTTGGCCTTGCGAGCCGCCTCGATCGCATCCAGGACCTCGCGGACGGCCCGATCGCCGAGCGCGTGGAAATGCACCTGGAAGCCTTCGCTGTCGAGGCGCGTCACGTAGCCGCGCAGCAGCTCCGGGTCGATGAAACTCAGGCCGCTGTTCCCGGCCGGGCCGCCGCATGCGCACGGCTGCACGTACGGCGATGTCAGCGCGGCCGTCCCGTTCTCGATGATCCCGTCCTGCATGATCTTGACGCTGCCCGGGTCGAAGCGCCCGTCGCCCGCGGCACGCCCGATCCGCCGCCGCTCGATGAACGCCTCGATCTGCTCGGCGCCTCGGTCGCGCTCCCACCACAGGGCGCCGCGTACCCGCGCGGTGAGCCTGCCCGAGCCGGCCGCCCTGAAGTAGACGCCGAAGTTGTCCGGCTGGCCGAGCCCACTGCCGACGAGCGCGTCCTGCCACGCGGTGATGCCGAGGGAGTGCAGCAGCGTCTGCGCGCGGTCGAAGGCGGCGTCCATCTCCTCGTCGGAGACCGCCGGCAGCAGAGACTCGACGAGGCCGAGCGCGCCCTCCTGCAGCATTCCGGTCGGCTCGCCGCGCGAGTCGCGCTCGATCCGTCCGTCGGCCGGGTCAGAGGTGTCGCGGGTGATTCCGGCGAGTTCGAGGGCGCGGCTGTTGACCCAGGCGCCGTGGTGGTCGCGGTTCGGCAGGAACACCGGCCGGTCCGGCACCACCGCGTCGAGCGCGGCGGCGGTCGGCAGGCCGTTGGGGAACGCGTCGAGCGACCAGCCGCCGCCGGTGATCCACTCCTGGTCCGGGTTCGCGCGGGCGTACGCGCCGATCGCGTCCAGATACTCGGCCGCGGTGGACAGCGCGCTCAGTTCGCAGCGGGCGAGTTCGAGCCCGCCGAAGACCGCGTGGATGTGCGAGTCCTGAAAACCGGGGATGAGCAGCTTCCCGGCCAGGTCGACGTGCTCGGTGCGCGGCCCGGCGAGTTCCCGGGCGTGCGGACCGACCGCGGCGATCCGGCCGTCCACGATCGCGACCGGCTCCCGTTTCGCGGCGGCGAGGATCGGTCCGTTGTCGAACAGCAGGTCGGCATGCGGCGTGGAACTCATCTACAGTGCGCTTTCTTCGAGGTGCGGTACGGTCGTCGCGGCGACGGTCCGCGACGCGAAATAAGGTGCCTTACGTCCCCACTTCGCCCACGCGGAGACCAGCACCCCGACGGCGACGATACTCAGCGGGACGAGCGCGAGGAACCGGCCGTTCTGCGCGTTGAAGGCGAAGCTGTTTACAGACTGCCAATCGCTGACCGCGAGGTACCCGCCGAGACCGAGCATTCCGATCGCGCTGATCAGCGGCAGGATCACCGAGCGCAGCGCGGGCCACACGCCGTCGCGCAGCTCGCTCCGGAAGCGCCAGGCGCAGGCGAGCCCGGAGAGCCCGTAGTAGCCGGAGACGAGGACGCCGACCGAGGTGGCCATCGCGGTGATGAACTGGTTGAGCGTGCCGATCCCGATGCCCAGCACCGCGATGACGGCCGCGATTCCCGCGATCAGCAGCGTGCCGACGGCCGGGGTGCCGTACTTCGGGCTGACGTGCGTCCACAGTCGGCCGAGCGCGCCGTCGCGTCCCATGGCGAGCGCGCCGCGCGCGTTCGGCACGACGCCGGTCTGCAGTGAGGCGATCGACGAGAACAGCATCGCGAGCAGCGGCAGCGCGGCGAACGGCTGCTTGGCGATCTGCGTGCCGAGATACGGCAACAGCTGGGCTCCGTTGGCGCCGAGCGCGTCGAGCGAGAAGTAGCGCTCGAAGCCGATCGCGGCGAGCAGGAAGAGCCCGAGCATCAGGAAGATCGAGCCGAAGCCGGCGCGGGCCGAGTCGCGCGCGTCGTGCGTCTCCTCGGTGAGGGTGAACGCGCTGTCCCAGCCCCAGAAGCAGTAGACGCACAGGATGATGCCGGTCGCGGCGAGCTTCGCGGTCGGCGCGGTCATCGGGTTGAACCAGGACAGTGCGACGTGGTGCGTGCCGCGGATCGCCGCGTAGCCGCAGAAGCCGATCAGCACGAGGTATTCGAACACGATCAGCGGCGTCTGGATTCTGGCCACGACGTCGGCGCCGCGCAGCGCCAGATACGTAAGCCCGATGAGCGCGACCAGGCCCACGATCGTGGACAGCGCGATCGACGTGGGGTTCAGCGCGAGCCCGAGGACGCTGGTCAGATGGCATTCGTCGGCGAACGCGAGGACGAGCGAGCCGCAGACCTGGCTGCCGTAGGCGAGGTAGATGGTCGTGCCGGCGAGCCCGGCCCAGCCGCACTGGAAGCCGAGCCAGGGGCCGAGCGTGCGCCCGACCCAGGTGTAGCCGGCGCCGAGATTCCGCTCGACCTGGTTGAGCCGGCTGAAGGCGAGCGCGATGCCGAGCACGAGCACCGCCGCGATCAAGACCATCGCCGGGACCGCGCTGCCGGCGTCCAGGCTGATCAGGCCGAGCCCGATGCCGATGCTCAGGGTGGGCGCCGTGTTCGCCATCGCGATGACTGCGGTGCCGACCGGGCCCACGCTCTCGCGCAGCCGCGTCGGCGCGGCCTCAGAAGGGGACTGCGGATGAACCATCGAGTGTCCTTGGCTGGATTTCGGACAGGAGGTGGTGCCGTGACGACGATGGTGCGGCCGCGCGCCGGTTCTGTCAACGGTGTTGACGGAAAATTCCGCGGGGCGACACGCCGGGGAGCCGGCCGTGGTTGAATGGCGGCCATGGCCAGGGTGATCGAATCGCGGCGCCGGAACACGCGGACGAAGGCCGGGGCCGTGCTGAGCGCGGACGTGATCGTGGACGCGGCGCTCGCGCTGGTCGGCGAGCACGGCGCGGCGGGGCTGTCGGTGCGCAGGCTCGGCGGCGCCATCGGCTGCGACCCGACCGCGATCTACCGGTACTTCGCCAGCGTGGACGCGCTCTTCCTGGCGATGGGCGACCGGCTGATCGCGCGCACCCTCGACGGCTACCGGCCCGGCGAGGACTGGAAGGACAACCTCCGCACGCTGGCGAGGCGCACGTACGCCGAGTACGTCGCGCACCCCCGGGTGGCCATCGCCGTCGCGTCCCGGGTGACCGGCGGCGCGCACGAACGCCGCATCATCGACCTCGTACTCGGCGAGCTGCGCCGGGCGGGCTTCGCGGGCGAGCGGGCCGTGCGCCTGTACCGGAGCTTCGGCGACTTCATCCTCGCGTTCAGCGCCGTCGACGCGGATTTCCTCGCCCGGCCCGGCGAGGTGCGCGCCGCCGACCTCCAGCGCTGGCAGGACGCGTACGGCGACGTGGACGCCGAACAGTTCCCGAACCTGGCGGCCGAGGCCCCGATCGTCGTCGCGCACGCGACGGTCAATACCTTCGAGCTCTGCCTCGAGTTGTTGCTGGACCAGATCGAGGCGCTCGCCTTAATCAGGTGACACCGCCGCGGCGGAGGGGCAATACTCGCACTTCATGGGCTACGTCGATCTTTCCGGAGTGAGCTACAAGCTCCCCGACGGCCGGATGCTCTTCTCCGACGTCACCTTCCGCGTCGGCGAGGGCGCGAAGGTCGCGCTCGTCGGCCCGAACGGGGCGGGCAAGACGACGCTGCTGCGCCTGGTGGCCGGGGACACGACCGCGTCGACCGGCACGATCGCGCGCGGCGGCGGGCTCGGCGTGATGCGCCAGTTCATCGGCATGATCGGCGACGAGACGACGCTCGGGCAGCTGGCCCTGGCGCTGTCGGCGCCGTCGGTGCGCGAGGTCGGCGAACGGCTCGCGCGCGCCGAAGCGGCGATCGGTTCGCCGGACGCGACGGAGAAAGATCAGCTCAAGTACGCCTCCGCACTCGCCGCGTGGGGCGACATCGGCGGGTACGAGCTCGAGGTCGTCTTCGACACCGTCGCCGTCGGGATCCTCGGCAAGCCCTGGAACGACGTCCGCGACCGGCCAATGCGTACTCTCTCCGGCGGCCAGCAGAAGCGCTTCGCACTAGACCTGCTACTCCGCGGGGACGACGAGGTGCTGCTGCTCGACGAGCCGGACAACTTCCTAGACGTGCCCGGCAAGCTCTGGCTCGAACAGCGGATACAAGAAAGCCCGAAGACGCTGCTTTTCGTCTCGCACGACCGCGAACTGCTCGCGAACACGGCCGGCGCCGTGGTCGCCGTCGAGGGCGGCTCGGCCTGGGTCCACCCTGGTTCGTTCGCCTCCTGGCACGAGGCGCGCAGCGCGCGCCACGAGCGGCTGGACGAGGATCGGCGCCGCTGGGACGAGGAGCACGCCAAGCTCAAGGACCTGGTGCGGATGTACCAGGCGAAGGCGAAGTACAACTCGGACATGGCCACGCGGCTGCAGGCCGCCCGCACCCGGCTGGCCAAGTTCGAGGCGGACGGACCGCCGCCGATCGCGCCCAAGGACCAGAACATCCAGATGCGGCTGGACGGCGGACGCACCGGCAAACGGGCCATCATGTGCGAGCAGCTGGAGCTCGCCAACCTGACGCTGCCCTTCGACTTCGAGGCCTGGTACGGCGACCGGATCGCCGTGCTCGGCGCGAACGGGACCGGCAAATCACACCTGCTGCGGCTCCTCGGGCGCGGCGGCACGGACCCGGAGACCGAGGCGCTGACCCCGCTCGCCCCCGTCACGCACGAGGGCACCGCGCGGCTCGGGGCACGCGTCGTACCCGGCCACTTCTCGCAGACGCACGACCGGCCCGAACTCGTCGGCGCGACGCTCGTCGAACTGCTCTGGCGCGGCGACGCGCGGCGCCCGAGCCTGCCGCGTGACCAGGCGATGCCCTCGCTCAGCCGCTACGAGCTCGCCGCGCAGGGCGACGTGCGCTTCGAGCAGCTCTCCGGCGGCCAGCAGGCGCGCTTCCTGATCCTGCTGCTAGAGCTGTCCGGCGCCACGCTGCTGCTGCTCGACGAGCCGACCGACAACCTGGATCTGGCCAGTGCGGAAGCCCTCGAGGCCGGTCTGGCGAAGTTCGCCGGCACGGTGGTCGCGGTCACCCACGACCGCTGGTTCAGCCGTTCGTTCACCCGCTTCCTGCATCTCGGCGAGGACGGCGAGGTGCGCGAGGTGCCGGAACCCGTGTGGGCCTGACGCGCCCTCAAAACGCCCTCAAACGGGCTAATCCGGCGCGCCGGGCCAGCTGACCCCGTGTTACCACGGAGTGACAGAGCGCGCCGGATCCGTCCGCGTGCCGGTGATCCGGAAGGGCACGGAACCCGTCATGCATCACACGCAACAGATCTACGTCGCCGGGGTCGACTGGACCGGCGGTATCAACTCGATGTGGAACAGCTTCACCACGTGGGTGCCGCGATTCGTCGGCTTCCTGCTGGTGCTGGTCATCGGCTGGATGATAGCCAAGGTGATCGGCAAGGCGGTCGAGGCCGTACTTCGACGGCTGCACTTCGAACGCGTCATGGAGCGCGCCGGGATGTCGCGGGCGCTGGAGAACAGCAAGTACGACGGCTCCAAGCTCGTCGGCATGATCGCGTACTACCTCATGCTGCTGATCGTGCTGCAGGTCGCCTTCGGCGTCTTCGGCTCGAACCCGATCAACACCGTCCTGCGCAGCATCCTCGCCTGGATCCCGCGCGGCCTGGTGGCGATCGCCATCATCGTGATCGCGGCCATGATCGCGCGGGCCGTGCGCGAACTGGTGGCCAACATGCTCAGCAGCCTGTCGTACGGGCGGACGATGGGCAACGCGGTCGGCATCTGCATCATCGCGCTCGGCGTGTTCGCGGCGCTCGGCCAGGCCGGGATCGCCACCGCGGTCAGCCAGCCGGTGCTCACCGCGATCCTGGCCACGGTGGCCGGCGTGCTCATCGTGGGCGTCGGCGGCGGCATGATCCGGCCGATGCAGCAGCGCTGGGAGCGGATGCTCAGCTCGGCCGAGCGCGAGGCCACCGCGGTGGCCGGCTCCGTGGGCACCGGACGGATGGCGAGCAGCGGCGAGGCGTACACGGCCGGGCACATGCACGGTACGCAGGCCGCCGAGGAGGAGGCCCGCCGCGCCCGGGAGGGGATGACCAACGAGGGCGGGATGCCCGGGCCGAACGATCCGTCCGGACCCGAGTCCTGATCCTCCCCCGTTCGACGGCCGTGGCCCGCATCCCTTTCGGATGCGGGCCACGGCGTTCGACTCATTCGGTCTCGTTCACGGCATCAGGGCAGCAGCTCGTCCCGGCGCCGCTGGTGCTTCCCGGTGAGCCGGGCCCGGTTGCGCACCTTCGGCGTCGCGCTCATCAGGCCAGCGCACATCGAGCACCACTCGTCCGACCTGCGGGCCGCCCTCAGGGCCGCCTTCGGGCTGTCGAAGGATCCGCCCTTGCCGCCGTGCGTCTCGCACTCGACCGCGTACCGGTGGACGGCCTCGCCCTTCACCGACGCGGGCGCTTCGGGCGCCTCGGTGTCCAGCACCCTGACGCGCACGCCGGTCTCGCGGTGCCGCAGGATCCGGTAGACGTACGGGGCACGCCGCGGCTTCTCGGCGCCGGCCGTACCGTCGGCGGCGCCGTGCAGGCCTTCGGCGTGCAGGATCTGCGCCGCCCTGGCCCGGTACTTGTTGAGCACCACTTCCGCGCGCTGCACCTGCTTCTTCGCGGTCTGCCGCATGCGGCGCTCCCTGGCCCGCTTCTCGTCCTGCGGCACTCCGCCGGTATTGCTCGAGCTCATGATCTGTCCTCCCTCAGCCGCAGCCGGGCGCGGTGGCGCACCCGGCGGCTGTTCGCGACGGCCTCGGCGCAGCCCGCGCACCAGGTGTGCGAGGCCTTGACCGCCTGGATGGCGGCGCGGTGGCCGCCGAAGTATCCGGTCTCCTGGTGCGTCAGGCAGCGCGCCGCCCAGCGCATCTCAGCACCCTGCGGGTCGTGGAACGGCCCGGTCAGGTCCTCGGGGTTGTCCGGTGCGCCGAGTTCGAACACGACGACGTGGCTGCCGATGTCGCGGCGCACGTGCTCGCGGGCCTCGCCGGGCTCCGCGTTCTCCCGCCGCGGCACTACCGGCACCTGGTCGCGCGGCTCGACGGCCTGCTCCTCGACCTCGTCGTACCCGCGCTCGCGCTCGCGCGCCTTGCCGGTCCGGCCGACCGAGCGCGCGTGCGCGGTGATCCGCGCCTGGTCGTCCTTGTGCCGGGCCTTCTTGGTGGTCCTGGCCTTCACGGTGAATCCGGGCGACGCGTTGACGGCGGTCGGTCCGCCGTCCCGCGCCGGGGTGAAGCCGCTCATCCTCGATCCTTTCTGCAGATCGGACCAAAGGCTTATCCCTCGACCTTAGATCCGACCCGGAGATCCGGCTCGGGGAGTGGCGAACGCACAGCTCAGAAGGCTGCGGCGGGGCCGAGCGGCAGCCGGTGCTCGCGGATGAGCCAGGAGACGGCGGTCAGCCGGAGCGTGGCGTAGTCGTAGCCCGAGTGCTCACGCCAGTCGGCCTCGCGCAGCGCGTCCAGGAAGCCGAGGGCGTAGTCGCCGAGCGTGGCGTGGTAAGCCTCGGCGCCGCCGAGCGTGTCGCGCACCGCCGCGGCGTGCTGGTCGACGGCGGCGACCAAACCCGGCTCGAAGGCCATCTCCGGCAGCCGGGGTCCGAAGCGCTCCCAGACCTCGGACAGCGAACGGTGGCTCATCCTCGCCGCCCCCCTTTAGTCCACACCCGTATGACCACTAGTCCACGCAGGTTAACAAATCACCCTTAAACCAGGCCAAGACCGTCCGCAGCGTGAGAACGATCACATACCGTTCGCCGAACGGCGCCCGGTTCAGGCGTCCCGGAGCGCGCGGCCGACCGGTTCGCGGCTAGGCTGAAAACAGGGCCGCCGCGGACCCGCAGCGGTGAAAGCCGAGGTCAAGCCCATGAATCCGCTTCAGGCACTGATCCGGGCACGAATGGCCGAGCAGCACTGGTCCTTCGCCGATGTGGCACGCCGCGGCGCGCTGCCCCGCTCGACCGTGCACCACCTGGCCACGAACGAGCAGCCCAGCCGTCCGCCGCATCCGCAGACCCTGCTGCGCCTGGCCGCCGGGCTCGACCTGCCCGCGGAACGGGTGCGCGTGGCGGCGGCCGAGTCGACCGCGCATACCGTGCTCACCCTGACCAAGGACCCCGAGATCGAGTTCCTGCTCGCCGCCGTCGGCCGGCTGAGCCAGGAGGACCGGCGCTACGTCGCGGCCCTGGTCCGCACGCTGCTCGCCCGCCGCGACGCCGGGGAGACCGACAAGATCGGCGTCTGAGTCCGCCTGCGCGAAAACAGCCCGTCACCCGCGAATGGGAGGATGGGGCGCATGAGCGAGCTTGCGAGCGAATCGTTGAATACAGTGCGCGTGCGAACGCGCCGACCGAGCGCCGGCGAGGTCGGCGCGTGAGCGCACACCTGTACAGCCTGCCGACCGCCGTCCCGACCTCGCCCGCGGATCTCGCCGGCCCCGTGCCGCCCATCGAGGCCGTGCTGTTCGACTTCGCCAACACCCTGTTCCGGATGCCGCCCACCGAGGAGTACCTCGGCTGGATCTGGGCCAAGGCCGGACGCGACCCGGAGACCCTGGACGCGGCGGCCGTCGCCGAGCAGGTGCACGCCGCGGCCAAGCTGCCGCACGTCGTCGCCGCGCAGCACCTGCGGGACACCTCGGTCGAGAAGCACCGTGCCGCGACGGGCATCTGGTTCGCCGAGGTCCCCGCGTTCCGGGGGATCGAGGACGTCGCGTACGAGGCGATCCTGGACAGCGAGAACTGGTACCCGTACGACGACACGGAGCCGGTGCTGCGGGCATTGTCCGAGCGCGGCGTTCCGGTGGGGATCGTCAGCGACATCCCGTTCGACCTGCGCGAGGTCTTCGCCGACCGCGGCCTGGCCGATTTCGTCGGCGCGTACTCGCTGTCCTACGAACTCGGTGTCGAGAAGCCGGATCCGCGGATGTTCCTCAAGGCCTGCGCGGACCTCGGCGCCGAGCCTCGCAGAACGCTGATGGTCGGCGACAACGCGCCGCGCGACGGCGGCGCCGTGGCGTGCAACCTTCGCGTCCTGCTGCTGCCCGCCGAGCCCAAGGTCGGCGAGCGCGGCCTGGACGCGGTGCTGCGCCTGGTCGGATAGCGGATCGGGACAGCGGATCGTCCGTCCCGCGGCGGACGAGGTGTGCGGAGACGCGAACGTCCCCGCACACCGTCACGCGGACACGGCGTCACAGCGACACGGCGTCACAGACCGCTGAGGAACGCGATCCGCTGGTCCAGCGCGCGGGTCAGCTCGTTGAGGGCCTGCTCCGCCTCGCGGACCGGCAGTTCGGAGAGCACCGGCGCCGAAACCCCGTCCACGACGTTCGCCGCGAATTCGGCCTGCTGGTGCAGCATCCGGTCGAAGTTCAGCAGCTGCGCGGCGCCGGGGCCGCGCAACTGCTTCCAGGCCTTCTTCGGGTCGGGCGGGAAGGGCGCGTTGCGCAGCCGGTCGGCGACCGCGGTGTAGAGCTGCCGACAGCGCTTGGCCGCGTCCATCGGCGCCTTGAGCTCGGCCGGCGGGAACGGCTGCTCCCGGCTCGGCGGCGGCAGGATCGTGCGCTGGTAGTCCACCGCCGCCTGCCCGATCCGCTGCGCCGCGCGGGCCAGCAGTTCGGCGGCGTACGTGCGCACCGCGAGATCGTCCGCGCGCAGCCGGCCGGCCTCGGTGTACCGGTCCACCCCGACGATCGGTTCGAAGGCCCCGTGCGTCATTTCTGCTGGAAGTTCCCGTTGCCCAGACCCAGCTGCGTCACGTCCCCGTACAGGTTCGAGGGCAGCAGCGCCACCTGCAGCGGCACGCCGAGCAGCGCGTTGACGGCCACGGCCAGGCCGCGGTCGGCCAGCTTGAGCGCGAGGTAGGCGCGCATGGCCTCCTGCTCGGTCATCCCGAAGGCGCGCAGCGAGAGCAGCTCGCGCATCCGCTCGTCCTGCGGCTTGATCAACACCTTGACGTCGTTCAGCATGATGCCGTAGACGCCGAGGAACTCCTGCAGGTGGCCGGAGACCAGCTCGCTGATCTCGTGGATCTTCTCGTTGACCTGCTCGAGCGGGGTCACCTGGACGATCTGGTTGACGGCCTGCTCGACGACCGGGCCCGCGTAATCGTTGATCTCGTTGGCGTTGACCGTGTGGCCGGCCACCGGCATGTGCTGGACGAGCTTGAGCGCGTCCTCCTTGGTCTCGACGTGGATGTAGTAGTCCACCTCGTAGGACAGCTCGGCCATCTCCCGGGACAGCGCCGTGCCGCGGGTCTTGATTACCGACTTCGACCGGTTGATGTAGATGACCTCGTACTGCCACGGCGACTGGCCGCCGTAGAACGAGCGCTGCATCGAGCCGAACAGCGGACGGTCCGGGGTCTCGAGCTGGAACTGGCCCGTGTCGTAGACGTTGAGGATGGCTCCGCGCGACTTCAGCACGCAGAAGTGGTTCGACTCCACCGTGATCAGCGAACCGTTGAGGATGTTGGGATCGGCGTAGTGGTAGAGCAGCACGCCGGGGCCCATCACCTCCCGCCCCTGGTTGTCCAGGGTGGATATGACATTGCGCATGGCTGGCATGTGCCGCCCCCTTTTGACTCGAGTGGCCCGTTCCCACGTGGGCCGTCGGCCGACACACTACAGCCGTGCGGGCGGCCGCGGCGCGATCGCGCGGAAAAAGCACAGGGCCTGAAGGAAAGGCCTGGAGAAAAACGGAGGAGGAATGGGGGCGGCCCCACGCCACGGGGGGAGCGCGGGGCCGCCGGACACGGTCACTGAGGACCGGTTGGAGGTCCGCGTTCCACTACGGGGGGGAGATAGTGGAACGCGCCTCAATGCCAACGACCATACCCCGTCCGAAGCGCGGAGGGAAGGGGATCCCGGAAAACGCACGCGCCCGCCACGCGCCCGCCACGTGCCCGCCACGCCTCGGCGGACTCGTCTAGACTGGGTCGGGTTTTTGCACGGGTTTCGCAGTGGGGGGTGGGAGAATGGGCGTGGTGGTACCGCAGACCGCCACCGTCGAGCAGCGCCTGCGGGAGGCGTTGAGGCGGGGGGATCTGGACGGCTATCTGCGGGCTCTGTCGGACACTCACCTGCTGGTCTTCGGTTCGCGGAGGCTGGCGGACGAGGGTCTGGAGGAGCCGAAGGCGCCGCTCGGGCTCGTGCAGGACATGGGCGGGCAGCACCGGGTCTACGCGGTGACGCCCAATCAGACCGTGGACCCGGGAGCGCACCTCGTCTACCACGCGATGACGCTGCGCACGATGCTGCGCCGCTGCGTCCCGCTCACCTGGCAGCTGGTGGTGAACCAGGGTTCTGACCACGAGGGCCGGATACCGGTGAAGAAGCTGGCCGCCTGGGTGGACAGCCACCCCGAGGCGATCCGGCCCTTCTCCGACTACGGAGACCGGCTGATCGCGGCGGACGGCAAGCCGCGGCGGGGCGCCGTGGCCGCGGCCCTCGCGTGCGGCGCCCACCTGGCGGTGCAGAACGAGGCCCCCTGGAACACGATCGGCTACGTGTACAAGGACTATCCGGCCGACGTGCGCCTGATGCGCGAAGGCTGGCGGATCACCGAATACGACCACTGGCGCGCCACCGTCGAGGGCCTGCTCGCCGACCAGGGCGAGGCCGCGATCGACCCCGACAAGGACCCTGACGCGGTCGCCGCCCACCTCGCCGCGATGCGCGCGGACGGCATCTGGGAGGCGGACGCCGAGGCCCCGCCCCCGGACGTCCGCGCCTGGGACTACGGCCGCGCCGTCAACCTCGCGCGCTGGGCGGCGGCCACCAAGCTCTGCGACGCCGACGAGGCCCGCGAGACCGTCCAGCGGGCCGGCCGGCTGTCCGCCGCGGCCTACCGCGACTGGCGCGAGTTCTCGGCCGGTTATATTCTCGGCCGCCTTCTGCACTTCGAGGACGCCGACCGCGACAGGTACTACCGGGCCATCCGCAGGGTCCACCGCATCCTGGCGGAGGACCCTGCCAGCCCCTGGCGCACGCTGAGCCTGGCGGAGGCCGGAGCGTAGGACCGGCGGGCCGGTCTCAGCCCGCCGCCGTCAGCCCCCGATCATCAGCCCTCGGACTGCTCGTCCTGTTCGGCGAGGAAGGCCTCGAAATCGCGGGCGAGGTCGTCGGCGGTGGGCAGCTGCTGCTGCTCGGCGAGCAGGTTGGGGCGTCCGGTGGAACCCTCGGCGGCGTCGTACTGCTCCTCGAGGCTTTGGATGACGCCGCGCAGCTCCTGGTCGCCCTGGCCCACCTCGTTGTCGATCTGGAGCGCGACGCGACGGGCGCGCTCGCGCAGCTCCTGCGCGGGGAGCACGAGGCCGGTGGCGGCGTTGACCGCCTCGAGGATGCGGACCGCGGCGGCGGGGTAGGCGGAGCGGGCGACGTAGTGCGGGACCTGGGCGGCGAGGCCGAACACGTCCCGGCCCGCCTGGGCGAGGCGGAACTCGGTCAGCGCCATCGCGCTGCCCGGGACCTGGGCCTGGTCGAACCACTTGGGATAGCCGAGCAGCAGGTCGCGGCGGTTGCCGTGCGGGATCAGGTGCACCGGCCTGGTGTGCGGCACGCCGAAGGGCACGCCGTGGAAGTTCACCGCGAGGGTCACGCCGAGCTCGTCGACGAGGTTCACCACCGCGCGGCTGAACAGCTCCCACTCGGTGTCCGGCTCGGGCCCGGAGAAGATCAGGAACGGCGTGCCGATCGCATCCTTGGCCAGCCGGATGGTGAGCTCGGGCGCGTCGTAGGCGGACCAGTGGTCGGCGCTGAAGGTCATCAGCGGACGCTGGGCGCGGTAGTCGACGAGGCGGTCGACGTCGAAGCGGGCCACGACCGGGGCCTCGTCCCCGCCCAGCAGGTAGTCGAGGGCGAGTTCGGCGGCCTGGCCGGCGTCCATGAAGCCGGCGAAGTGGTAGAGCAGCACCAGATCGCCACTCACCTGCCCGGACAGCGCGGAGCGGGCCGGCCGGCGGGCGGCGTCGAGCAGCGCGACCCCGTCGGAATCGTACGTGTACAGCGCCCGGGCAGCTGCGGCTTCAGCCACGGCCTCACCTTTCTCCTAGGTCGTCAGGATCGTCCGCGGCGGCCTGGGACACGCGGCACGGCGGATATTTCCCTACTAGTCTGCCAACGATCGTGGTGCCTTTGCCATTCCCGCACCTGCCGGAAAGGTTCCCGGGGGCGCGATTCGTCACTCAGGGTAAGGTTTGTCTGACGAACCGTCAGGACGATCGTCCCGGGAGCGTGCTGGTCGCGTATCGATCGGATCGCGGTACGCACGGCCCACTGCCCTGCGGGGCAGGCTTCCGCTAGCGTCGTTTTCCTGCGGTGCCGCCGCGCAGCGCCGTCCCGGCAGGCGGCGGGGTCCGGTCGGGCCCTCGGGGATGGACGTCAACCCTCGGAAGGAGTGCGGAACCGATGGAGCCCACGCACGAGTTCGGCGCGAGTCCCGCGGTCGCCGCGGTGGCGGCGGTCGGCTCCCCCGCGGTGATCAGCGTGCGCGGGGAGGCGCTGCTGGTGGTCGAGCCCGAGGTGGTGGATCTCACGGTGGTGATCTCGGCCCAGGCGAAGGACCGGCGGGAGGCCTTCGAGCGGCTGGTCAAGCGGAACGACGAGATGCTGGCGCTGCTGCGGTCCTACGGCGACTCGGTGGAGCGGGTCGAGTCCTCGGGCGTCGCGGTGCATCCGGAGGTGCGCAGGGGCGGGCGGGACGAGAAGATCCGGTCGTACAGCGGCGCGGTGCGCGTCGAGGTGCGGATAGCGGACTTCGCGGTGCTCGGCGAGATCGTCTCGCGGGTGGCGGATCTGGACGCGGCGCGGCTCGAGGGCCCGCGCTGGCGGCTGCGGCGCACGTCGCCGGTCTACCGCAAGGCGCGCACGCGTGCGGTGGGCGAGGCGCTGACCCGGGCGCAGGACTACGCGGAGGCCCTCGGTTCGCGGATCACCGGGCTGATCGAGCTGGCCGACACCGGCCTGATGCAGAGCGAGCACGTGCGGGCCCCGGGGTACATCCCGGCCGCCGGCGGTGTGGCGTACGGCGCGGCCATGCCGGCCGAGCCGCCGGTGCTCGACCTCGAACCGGCCTCGCAGGAGGTTCGGGCGTCGGTGGAGGCGCGGTTCTACGCGACGCAGCCGATGTTCGAGATCAAGGCCGAGGACTGACGAGCGCCGTGCGGATCCGTCACCTCGGCGCCGCGATGCTCGCGGCGGCCGCGCTCCCGATGCTCGGCGGCTGTTCGCCGGGCGGTTCCAAGACCGCCGCGGCCACGACCTCGGCGTCCGCCGCGAAGTCCGCGACGCCGACGAGCAGCTACGTGCCGATGTCCGGGCCGATCGAGGCGGCGAGCGCGCTGCCGAAGGAGTGCTCGCAGATCCTCAGGACGGAGCAGTTGCAGGCGGTCTTCGGCGCGGGCTTCCCGATCGGCGTGAACTACGGTTCGTACGCGCCGCTGTCGAGCATCGGCCGGACCGGGCGGGTGGCCTGCATCTTCGGGGTCGGGCTCGACTCGTTCGGCAAGCAGAGCGCCGGCGCTCTCGAGGTGTCGATCTCGACGTATTCGAGCGCTGCGAACGCGGTCGGACGTGCCGCGGACACCGTGCAGTCGGATTCGCAGGCGGGCGCGACGGAGGCGTCGGTGTCGGTCGGCGGGCATCCGGCGACGGTCGTGGTGGAGCAGACGGCGGTCGGCGCGACGACGCCGGCGGCCACGGCCTCGTCCGCGAGCGCGTCGGCCGCGGCGAGTCCGACCGCGTCGGCGGCCGCGAGCACCGGGGAGACCGAGCTCGTGATGGCGGACGGCGACCGGACCTTCGTGCTGCAGATCCCGTTCACCACGTTCGCGGCGAATCAGGCGGTGACGGCGCTGACCCAGCTCGCCCTCGCGGTGTATCAGAACACGCTCCCCCCGGCGGGCTCGTCGGCCCCGGCGGGCGCCTCCGCCTCACCAAGCCCTTCCTCCAAGGCCTCTAGCTCTTCCAAGGCCTGAGGTCGCCGGTTATCGTCGTGCCATGCGGCACCTTGGATCGAACAGCTGGAGCATGCGAATCGACTTCGAGCAGCACTGCTCCAACATGCTCTACGTGCGGGACGCGGCCGGGCTGACCGGACCCGCGGACTACGTCGTACCGGCGCTGGCCCCGGCCGTCGAGCTGCGGGCCGACCTCGCGCCGTACGCCACGTCCGGCGCGGCGGAGGACTGGGACCGGTGGTGGACGGCGCGGCTGGACCACCTCGGCACCCGTGCGCGCCCGGACATCACGCCCGCGGGCCCGCCGCCGGAGCCCGGCACCGATCTCAGGGCTCTGTTCAACGCGGTGATCGACGACGCGAACGCGTGGTGGCGCGAGCGAAAGGTCGAGTTCGTCGAGCGGACGACCGGCGGCGGCGCGCGCCTGGCGAAGGCGCACGCGGGCGAGACCGTGGCGCGGATCGAGCGTGAGATCGGCCGGACCAGCGCGCCGTTCGAGCTGACCGTGAAGCTGCTCCCGATGGACCGGAAGTGGGGTCGGCGGATCCATCCCACCCTGGTCGTAGTCAGCGAACGGCTCTGGCTCGATGCGGACGCACGCGACGCGTTCCTGGATCCGGTCGTGCGCACCCTGGCCTAGGTCATCCGGAGGCGTATGCTCGCCAGGGCTGTCTTCGCACGGGGAATGTTGGAGGGGACAATGCTGGAAGCGGTCGGCCTGTCCGCCCGGGAGAGCGCCGTCTATCAGGCGCTGCTGACCCGGCCGGGGGCGGACGCGGCGCGGATCGCGGGCGACTGCGGGCTCGCCGAGGCGGAGGTCGGCGCCGTGCTGCTGCGGCTGGTGCAGGACGGCCTGGTCGTGCAGTCGGGCCGTCCGACGCGGTACGAGGCGACTGCCCCGGACGTGGCGCTCGGCAAGCTGATAGGCCGTCAGGAGCAGCGGCTGAGCGCGGCCAGGCTGGAGATGCAGCGGCTGACGCAGATGTTCAGGGACGCCGGCGCGCCGGGCGATGCCGGGCAGGTCGAGGTGGTCAGCGGCGCCTCGGCGGTGTCCGCGCGGGTCAATCGGGTGTACGAGGCGGCGCACCGCCAGGTGCGGGCCTTCGACCGGCCGCCGTACATGCAGCGGCTCGGCGAGAATCTGCCCCTCCAGCAGCGGCGGCAGCGCGAGGGCGTGGCCTTCCGCACGATCTACAGCCGGGACGCGCTCGCGCTGCCCGGCCGGTTCCAGCAGGACATCGAGCTCAGCTGCGCGTCCGGGGAGCAGGCGCGGGTGCGCCCGAGCCTGCCGACGAAGCTGATCATGGCGGACGAGTCGATGGCCGTGGTGCCGATGGCGATGGGCGAGGCGTTCGCCGAGACCGCGTACGTGATCCGGTCCTCCGCGCTGCTGGCCGCGCTCTCCGCCCTGTTCGAGCACGAATGGTCCCGGGGAGTGCCGCTGGTCGCCGGGCCGCGGCGGTCGTCCGAGCAACTGGACCAGCCGGACGAGAAGACCCGCGCGCTGCTCGGCCTGCTCGCCGGCGGCCTGACGGACGAGGCGATCGCCCGGGCGCTCGGCTGGTCGGCGCGCACCACGCAGCGCCGGATCGCCGCGCTGCACAAGGAGCTCGGCGTCTCCACCCGCTTCCAGGCCGGAGCCGCGGCCCGAGACCGCGGCTGGCTCTGACCAGCGGTTCGGCTACTTCCTCCGCGGCCTGCCGATCGGGCGCACGGCAAGTCCCGCGCCGATCAGTTCCAGCACGGTGAGCCCGCCGAGGTAGCCGGCGTCCTGGATCCACGCGCTCTTGGTCGGCGCGTGCGCGGGGTCGCACTGCGAGAGCATGACGCCGCCGGTCGGCGATGTCTGCCCGTTGCAGCCGTCGCCGAGCAGCTTGTCCAGGTTCACGGTGGACGCGGCGGCCGAGTAGCCCCAGCGTGCGCTGGAGAGGTACGAGATCTGATCCAGCCCGGCCGTGCCACGCACCGGGAACGCCGAGCCGCTCAGCACGAACTGGGCGAACAGGATGATCGGCAGGATCGTCATGACCTTGTCGGCGTTGCTGGACATCGCCGAGACGAGCAGCCCGAGGGCCATCGCGCTGAGCCCGGCGAGCGAGACCGCGATCGCGATCTCGAGACGGTAGTCGACGAGGACGACGCCGTGCTTCGGGCCGCCCTGCCGCAGCAGCGCCAGATACGTCAGTACGAAGGACTCGACGACCGTGATCAGGCCGAGAATCAGCGCCTTGCTGAGGATGTACGCGGTCGCGGATTGGCCGACCGAGCGTTCTCGGGTGAGGATCGGGCGTTCCTTGACGATCTCCCGGATCGAGTTCGCCGCGCCGAGGTAGCTCGCGGCGAGGGTGAGCGCGAGCAGCACGGTGGTCGAATTGCCCGCGGCCCCGGCCGTGCCCGGCACGAGGTTGTCCTTGCCGAACGCGGCGAGCATCAGCAGTCCGAGCACCGGAGCCTGCGCGAACAGCATCAGCGTGTTGCGCTTGTCCGCGCTGATCAGGGCCAGGTAGCGGCGCATCAGCGTGCTGAGCTGACGCCACATGTGCGGGTTACGCCGCGGGGCCTCCGGATTCGCCGCGGCGGGCTGCGCGCGGTCGCGTTGCGCGGCGAGCGGCTCGGCCACGTACTCGCGGCGCACGTCGGACCCGGCGAAGGCCATCTTCGCCTCGCCCGGCACGGAACGGTCCAGGTGCTGGAAGACCTCCGGGTAGCCGGGCTGCCGGAAGTAGTCGAGGGTGCGCGAGGGCGGCCCGAAGTACGCGGTCTGGCCGCCGGGCGCCAGGAAGAGGATCCGGTCGCACATGTCGAGGCTCTGGATGGAGTGCGTGACGGTGAGCACGGTGCGTCCGCTGCCCGCGAGGTCGCGCAGCAGCTCCATCACGCTCTTCTCGTAGCCGGGGTCGAGACCGGAGGTCGGTTCGTCGAGGATCAGCAGCGAGGGGCGGGTCAGCAGCTCGATGGCCACGGACGTGCGCTTGCGCTGCCCGCCGGACAGCTTGCCCACGCGCACGTCGGCGCGGTGTTCGAGGCCGAGCTCGGTCATCACCTCGACGACGCGCGCGGACCGCTCGGCGGAGGGCACGTCGGGCGGGAAGCGCAGGCGCGCGGCGTAGTCCAGCGCGGCCTTGACGGTGAGCTCGGGGTGCAGGATGTCGTCCTGCGGCACGTAGCCGATCCGGTTGCGCAGCTCGGCGTAGGAGCTGTACACGTCGCGGCCGTTGTAGAGCACTGATCCGCGATCCGCCGGACGTGCCCCGGTCAGCGCCTTCAGCAGGGTGGATTTCCCGGCGCCGGTCGGGCCGAGCACGGCGAGGAACTGGCCGCCCTCGAGCGCGAAGCTGACCTCGTCCAGCAGCAGCCTGCGATTGGCGGTCACGCTGAGCCCGAGCGCCGAGAACGCGGCCTCGCCGACGTCCACGAATTCTTCGAGCGTGCCGTGCTGGAGGCGGAGCATCGTGTGGCCGACCGAGACCAGCGCGCCCTCGCTGAGCTTGATCCGGCCCGAGACGCGGCGGCCGTCCACGTAGGTGCCGTTGTGGCTGCCGAGGTCGACCAGCTCGAAGGAGCCGTCGTGCGCGCTGCGCAGCTCGGCGTGGTGCCGGGAGGCGAGCAGGTCGTCGACGACGATGTCGTTGTCCAGCGCGCGCCCGACGCGGACCCGGCTGGACGTGCGGTACGTGCCGGTGAACTGGCCGGGCGCCGAACTGCCGCCGGCGAACACGGGCACGGTCGGGGTGTGCGGGTCGGTCTCGCCGTGCGGGGCGGGCGGTATGAGGCGTATTCGGCAGCCGCCGTCCTCCGACCCGAGCCCGACGATCATCGGCCGGTCGACGGCCAGCCGAGTCACCCGCTGCCCGTCCAGAAAGCTGCCGTTGCTCGACTCGCGGTCCTCGAAGATCCAACCGCCGTTCGCCGCCTCCCGGCGCAGCACACCGTGCTGCCGGGAGGTCGCCGTGTCCAGCACCACCACGTCGGCGGCGCTGTCCCGCCCGATCGTCACCGGCCTGCTGCCGTCGAAGAAGCGCTCCGAACCGGCCGGCAGGATCTGAAGAGTAAGCATATTGACCGAAGACGTGCCCGGGGATGTCTCCACGCAGCACATCGTGGCACTGGATCAGTGGTCTGGGCTAGCGTGCGAATACCCGCGTGCGGATGCTCACCGCGTGCAGCGTCCCGCCGATCCAGGTACCGGCCAGGGCGATCGTCAGCAGCGCACCCGCCGCGTCCGAGGGAGTCGCCGAGTGCGGACGCGCCGCCGACAGGACGAACGACGCGATGACCGCCACCGTGTACCCGAGCGCCGTCAGCACCAGCGCCCGAGACCGCAGCCGGTACGCCGCGTACCCGAAGGTGATGGGCGTCAGCAGCCCGAACGTCGCGAACGGGATCAACGCCCAGGCAACCGAGAGCAGGACATGGCGCGCGTTGGAGCGGGGGACGGCGGAGGGCGAATGGGAGCGGGACGGTGACTGGGAGTGGGACTGGGAGTCCGACTCCGCCTGCGACTGGGAGTGCGGCTTCGACTGCGACTGCGACTGCGACTGGGCGTGCGGCTTCGACTGCGACTTCGACTTCGACTGACCGATGGTGACGACCGGAATCTCCGCAACCTCCTCGTCAGCTCGCCGTTCGCCCCGTTCGCCCCGTTCGCCCCGTCCGCCCTCTTGATCCTCTCGGTCCTTCTTCCGCTCCACTCCCCCGGTCCACGGATCCACTCCGATGACCGCCGCGGCAAGCGGCAGTTCCGGCACGTCAGCCGAGAACCCGGGAACGAAGTCCGCCGCCGAAGCCCCCGCGAAGTCGTCGTCCGCAGTCCCGGACTCGACCTCCACCTCGGTCGCCTCCTCGACGACCTCGACCACCTCGTCGGGCGCGGAGCCCTCCGGTTGCAGCGATTGCAGTGGTACAAGCGGACGCAGCGGCGGAATCTCCAGCGGCCCCGCGTCCGCCGCGTCCTCCACCACGTCCGCTTCCCCCGCGTCCGCGTCCTCTGCCACGTCCGCTTCCACCGCCTCCGTTCCCACCTCCGTCCCCGTCCCCACGGCCTCCGCTTCCGCCACGTCCGCTTCCGCCTCCGCGCTCAGCCCCAACGCCTCCGCGCATTTCTGCAGCGGCAGCAGGTTGAGCCCCGCGTCGCGGATCTTGGTGTACCTGGAGTCCTCCGGATCGATCCCGGGCCCGTAGGCCACATGCGAGACGCGGGCGGAGTAGCGCTGGGCGAGCTCGTACCCGGCGGCGGCCGCCTGGTCACGGAGTTCCTGGGCGTCCGGGTCGGCACCGAGCACCAGCAGTCGCACGCCCTGGCCGCCCCGCGGCCCCGGGATCTCGTCCATGCCGCGCCGGTCGGTCTGCTGAGGAGAAGTCACGCTGGTCATGTCGATGCAGCGTAGGCGCACTGTTGGGCCGTTTGGCCGAGCCGCACCCGTGCACACGTCGTCCATTCACTCGTCCGGCCCAGCCAAAGCGTTCAAAGCCCCGGTGAACTCCCGATGTGCAATCGACCCGCCGAATCCGGTAAGGTTCTACTCGTCGCCAGGGAGCGCAGCGCAAGCCAAGATCCCCAGCAGCACGCGGACGTGGCTCAGTGGTAGAGCATCACCTTGCCAAGGTGAGGGTCGCGGGTTCAAATCCCGTCGTCCGCTCCAGAGGTAGTAGCCAGCAGCGCCCACACCGGATTTCTCGGTAGGGGCGCTGCGCACGGTAAGGCCTCGTCCCGGACGATTAGCTCAGCGGGAGAGCGCTTCCCTGACACGGAAGAGGTCACTGGTTCAATCCCAGTATCGTCCACTCGTATTACCGCAGGTCAAAGCCGGTCTCCAGGGGTTGAGGGGACCGGCTTCTTGATTCTTTGTTCGTGGCCCGTCAGTGGATCACTTCCTGTGGAGCACTTCTCCGGTACGGAAGAGGTCTGGTTCGCCGGGCTGCTGGGGCGGGCGCTGTGCGATCCTGCTGGTTAATTGGTCAGGGCGGCGTGGAGCCTGAGGAGTCGGCCGGTGTGGCCGCGGTCGATGGGCTGGTCGGTGAGGTAGGCGTCGAGGCGGATCAGGTTGATCGCGGTGGTGGCGATGTAGTGTTCGAGTTCG